>QMXE01000020.1 GCA_003661975.1 Candidatus Bathyarchaeota archaeon | reverse complement strand
TAAAGCGACGATAATAAGGATCTTTGATATCTCTGATAGGAGCAGGCCTATTCTCATCCGAAAGATCTCCACGGACGGATGGTATTTTGAATCGAGGATGATTGGAGCTTATGTATATCTATTAGCCATTAAGCCTGCGTGTATCGTGAGGGGAGAAGTTCAATTGCCATCGATCATCGATGGGATGAACGTCGAAAAGATCCCCGCCTCGCAAATATACTACGTGAATAGTTCGGATTGGAGATATGGCTTCATAACGCTTCTTGCAGTGAACATCCAAAACGTCTCAGAGAGGCTTACACATAAAACTTTCCTATTGGGATACAGCCGCGCGATATACATGTCCAAAAAGAACCTCTATTTGACAATCTCAAAGATTGATGATAAGAAGGGAATAATAACTGAGATATACCGCATACGAGTGAATGGATGCAGCATAAGATGCGAGGCGAACGGTTGCGTTCCCGGAAGGATCCTAAATCAGTTCTCGATGGACGAGTATAAAGGATACTTCCGCATCGCGACAACGAAAATGTATCCTTCAAGGGCAGGCAGAATCAGAATGGCCAGCAACATTTACGTTTTAGATATGAATCTGAAGATTGTCGGTAGAATAGAGAATATTGCTCCTAATGAGAGGATGCACTCAGCCAGATTCATAGGAACAAGATGCTACCTAGTCACATTTAAGAAGGTTGACCCATTATTCGTCGTCAGCCTCGAAGATCCCAAGAGACCAAAAATACTTGGAAAGCTGAAGATCCCCGGATATTCAGATTATCTCCATCCATACGGCAGAAATTACCTGATCGGTGTAGGCAAGGAGACCGTTGAAGCTGAGAAGGGAGACTTCGCATGGTATCAAGGAGTCAAAATATCACTCTTTGATGTAAGCGACTTCGAGAATCCTAGAGAGATCTCGAAGTATGTGATCGGTGACAGGGGAACGGATTCACCCGTTCTCAGGGATCACAAGGCATTCCTCTTCGATGAGGAACGGAACATACTTGTTATTCCAATCCTGCTGGCGGAGATAGATGAGGATAAATATTCCGGAAGAGTTCCGCCCAATGCTTATGGGGATTATGTCTGGCAGGGAATCTATGTCTTCACGGTGAATGAGACTGGAATATTCCTTAGGGGCAGAGTTACACACATAAAGGATCCAGAGGTCTTCGCCAAAAGCGGATTTTACTTCCACTCTAGGTATGCAATTAAGAGAGCCCTTTACATCGGAGACTTCCTATACTCGATCTCGGATGGAATGATAAAAGTTAATGATCTAAAGGACCTAAGGAATGTCGCTGAGGTAAATCTGCCATAAACGCCTAGAGATTCCTCTCTCTTTCAGCCTCCCTAATCACCTTGATTATCTTTTCAACCATAACTTCCGGAGGTGTCATAATGTCGTTGCAGGATACGTTTTTCAGTAATCCCCTTTTGGCATAATACTCTATCAGAGGCTCGGTCTCTCTCCTATAAACTCTTAATCTCTCCTTGATCACCTCCGGTCTATCATCCTCCCTTCTGTATAGCTTCCCCCCGCATCTATCGCATATCCCCTCCTTCTTTGGCTTCAACGTTAATGCATTGTAGATCGCTCCGCATTTACTGCAGATTAGGCGGTTCGATAGTCGAGCAATGATCACATTATCTGGAACATTCAGATTAATGACCAAATCTACCCCTGAGATCCTATCTAAGGCTTCAGCCTGACCTATAGTTCTTGGAAATCCGTCAAGTATGAATCCGCGTTTACAATCGTCTCTCTTAAGCCTTTCAGCCAGAAGCTTAATTATTATTTCGTCTGGAACAAGTTCTCCCTTGTCGCTATACTCCTTAATCTTCCTTCCAAGGTCAGTCTGTCTCCTTATCTCGTCACGGACCATATCGCCAGTTGATATATGCGGAATTCCAAGGATCTTCGTTAATCTTGAAGCGTACGTGCCCTTTCCCGCTCCCGGAGGACCGAGAATTACAATCTTCACTTTCAAGCACTCCTTCCCAGTAATATTCATAAGTCTTTGATTATAAGCCTCATAAGATTTTCGAACGCATGTCAGCCGCAAAGAATAAATTGGTTTTCGCTGTGCTTTAACTTCTAAATTATCCCCTTCTTCTCTTCTTCAGATACTTGTTGAGTATTAGGAAGACGCAATATGGCCCGCACATATTACATGATTCTATCTCAGCGCCAAACTGCTTGTAGGCTCTCTCAACGCCGTCAGGATCAAAGCTCATCTTGAACATATACTCCCAATTAAGATCCGCCCTTGCAATACTCATCTCCTTATCCTTCCTGTAGGCTTTCTCTCCCAGCTTAATTATGTCACCGGCATGAGCGGCTATTTTAGATGCTATAAGCCCCTCCTTCACCTGTTCCGGATTTGGAAGGCTAAGATGCTCAGCTGGCGTTAGGTAGCACAGTAGATCAGCCCCCTCAGCCGCTGCTATGGCGGCTCCTATAGCAGCGGCTATATGATCATAGCCGACTGCAAGATCGGTTACTAGGGGGCCGAGAACATAGTAGGGTGCACCTCCAGTCAGGGACTTCATGATCTTAACGTCAGTTGGGATCTTATTCATTGCCATGTGTCCCGGCCCCTCAACCATGACCTGCACGCCTACGCTCCTAGCCCTCTTTAATAGTCTAGCTGAATTCATAAGCTCTGAAATTTGAAGGTCATCATGTGCATCGGCTATTGCTCCGGGCCTCAAGGCGTCTCCGAGACTTATGGTTGCGTCATGCTCGGCGAACATCTCTAGAAGGTAATCCCACCTCTCATAATATGGATTTTCCTTTTCATTCTCAAGCATCCAAGCCGCCAGCATCGCCCCGCCTCTACTCACGATGGGCGCTATACGGCCGCTCTTGATCACCTTCTTGGCCAATTGATACGTCATTCCGGCATGTATCGTCATAAAGTCGACGCCATCTCTTAGCTGTTTCTCTATGACCCTGAAGAACTCATCCTCAGATGGTAGGCTCTTATGTTTCTGTATGCTCTCTATCCACGCCTGATATGTCGGAACGGTTCCGAATGGAAGGGGCTCTGAGGTCTTCATGAGGTCGGATCGAATCTTATCCAAGTCTCCCCCTGTGCTCAAATCCATTATTGTATCGGAGCCGTATTTAACCGCGATCCTTGCCTTCTCACGTTCCATCTCTAAATCGCATACGGTAGCGCTCGTCCCAATATTCACGTTGACCTTAGTCGATAAGCCCTCGCCAATGCCAAAGATCCTAACCCTCCCAGCCCTACGTAGATTCCGTATAACTATTATTCTTCCCTCTGCCAGTCTCGCTCTGAGCTTTTCTATACTCACGCCTTCCTGCTTGGATATTGCCTTGAGCTCTTCTGGGGATGCTCCTGACCTAGCCTCAAGCATTATTGTCTTCGCCACTTAAGATGCACCCTAAGGAAGCAGTTATCCTAACATTATATTTAAGGATACCTAAAGTCTTAGGTGAAGGCTACTTTACTAGGAGAACTGCCCCGCTCGGCTTATATTTCCCCTTAATCTCATATCCCGTAAGACTGGAAAGTTTATTGGCGAATTCCTCAATGTCGCTCATGTATGGCATGGCCTCCCTTGGAAGCCTCCTCCGGCTTTCTCCAACCCATTCATAGGCCTTAACTTCAACGAAGTCAGGTTGAGCCTTCTCAACGATTTTCGCGTAACCATCATGGTCATTCATGTTGTATCCCTTTATCATGGTCAATCTGAGAACTCTACGCGTATCTAAACTGGGAAGTAACTCGAGGGTCCTATTCAATCTCTCCCAAGCATCCCTTATGAGAGGCCTCGCAAGACGAATATAATCCTTCCTATTCGTTGATAGTATGCTCACATACAACTGGAATGGCAGCTTATCCATGTTCTCGAGGGACTCGGGTACGGTTCCATTCGTTACAAGAAAAGTTATCATTCCCCTTTTCTCCGCCTCCTCGATCATCTCTGATAATCTCGGATAGAGCGTAGGCTCGCCTGTCAGGCTCATTGTCATCATCGTAGGCTTCAAGGCCTCCTCAAACTTCTTTCTGTCAACCTTTGGGTTTCCCTTCCATCCGGAAAGTAGCTGCTTCCTCTGTTCTATTGCCTCATCGATTATCTCGGCGGGTTCATCTAGCTCCTCGATCTCTAATGGAAACTCCTTCCATACAAGTCCTGGTCTATCCCCCGAGTGAAGTCTCCAGCAGTGGAGGCAATGGAGGTTGCATCCAAGATACGGGGTCATCATCATGCATCTGTGGCTCTCAACTGGCGGATACCAGAGCTCCTTGTAGCAGACGCGATTATTTCTTAGGCTCTCCTTCGTCCATTGGCATATTTTGACGGCGCTATGTAGATGCCTCCCAACGATCCTATATCCCTGCCTATATAGTATCCTCTGGTATTCCGGTAGAGAATCCTTGGAGCTCGAATTCTCCTTCAAGGATGCTACCTCTTGCACATAACTGATCGAAAAGAAACGTTTAAAATTAATATAAATGGTGCGCCATTCTAAGTGCCACTTTAGGAGGCTAATAATGTATCATGTCGAGACCATCCTTTCAAGTCTGGAAAAATTGAAAAGGAAGAATGATGAAGATTAAATATAATAGTTGCTTAGGTCCTACTATTCTGAGGAGATGGTTTATTGTCGATCCTTGAGGAGCGTCGTATCCGCTGTCCAAGTTGCGGAAGAATGGTTCCCGCAATGAGATATTGCATATACTGCGGAGCTAAGCTTCCCCAAGCTACCCGGCAGATTGGCGGCCTACAGCCGCAGCCTCAGCAACCAGCACCTTCCATCACTAAACCGACGAAGCGGTCATTCTTTCCAGGAGCGAAAGATGAGATTGAACAATTAATGTCGAGGATCACAGTTATGCATGAGAGGAAGGCCGCCCTGCTTGACTTCTTCATTTCAGGCGAGGTTTCGGAGAGGGTCTTCATTAAACTGTATAAGGAGTATAGCGGAAAGCTCAATGATTATTTGAAGGTTCGGATGGCGAAGCTTGAAGAGTTAAAGGGTAGCCTAGAGGAAAAGAAGGATCTTTTAAGCGATATAGCGATGAAGCTTGAGGAGATAGAGATCCGCACTAAGGTAGGCGAGATAGATGCGGCGACATACAACCGTAAAGTTGAGGAGCTGAAAGATGAGGAAAGAAGATTAAGTGAGAGTATAAACTCGTTGAATGCCGATATAAAAGCCCTTGAGAATATATTCGGAGATAAGAGGCCTTCTGAGCTCCGCGACTTGGAGATTAAACTCGAAAAGTTCAAGTCTTCTCTTGAGAAGATGGGTGAAGAGGGAAAGGTGACGCAGGAGACATTAAATTTCGTCATGGAAGACCTCGAGAAGACGCTTAAGCTTTTAGATTCGCTTCTCAAGGATAGAAAAGAAAGGGAGATGAGGATCAGAGAGCAACTTGAGACTCTCCAGACGAGATATAAGCTAAGCGAGCTCTCAATAGAGGAGTATGAGAGAAGAAAACGCGAGTTACAGGCTGAAATTGATAAGATCTGGGAGTAAAAATTCTCAGTTTTTCCGGCGGCTCGGCAGGATTTCCGAAGGCTAAAGAGGACTCGGAGAGTATCCAGATGGAATTCAAGGAATTGGCTAATCTATGTGAAAGGCTTGAGGTCACGACGAAAAGGAATCTAATGACGGATATGGTCGCCGATTTTCTCAGAAGATTAGATGAAAGAGAGGTTGAGCCTGCAGTATCGATGCTTCTAGGCAGACCATTCCCAAGATGGGATCCTAGAACATTGGATATCAGCTGGGCTACGCTAAGCATGATAATTCAGAGGCTGACCGGAGCGACTTGGAAAGACTTCTCAGAGGCCTTCAGAAATACAGGGGATATGGGGGCTTCAGCCAAGATCATATTTGAGCGTAGCAGAATTGGTAGGCAGGCAACCCTGCTTGAAAGGCCTTTGACGATTCTTGAGGTAAGATCGATACTTGAGGCCATATCAGAGGCTTCTGGCCAAGGCTCGAGGGAGAAGAAGGAGAGGCTCATCCGCTCCCTTCTCAGCAGAGCCTCTCCCGTCGAGGTCAAGTATCTCGTGAAGATAATGATAGGCGAGATGAGGATGGGATTACAGGAGGGGTTGATGGAGGTAGCAGTCTCAAAAGCCTTTTCCGTTCCGCTTAAGAAGGTTCAGTTGGCATCCATGCTGAAGGGAGATGTAGCCGAAGTCGCAGCTCTATGCAAGAAGGAGGGATTGAAAGGCATCTCAAACCTTAGTTTTACACTCTTCAGGCCGATAAAGCCTATGCTCGCCCAGATGGCTGAAAGCCCGATGGAAGCCTTAAAGGAGCATGGCGGCAGAACAGCCTTTGAGTATAAGCTGGACGGGGCTAGAATACAGATCCATAAGCTCGGCGATAAGATTAGGATCTTCAGCCGTAGACTAACCGATGTAACAAAGAGTCTTCCAGATATAATAGATTTTATTCGACGGGAGGTCAGGCCTGAAAATGCGATAATGGAGGGGGAAGTAATAGCGATCGGAAAGAATGGGAATCCCCTACCATTCCAGCACTTAATGAGGCGCTTTCGAAGGGTGTATGAGATAGAGAAGGTCTCTGAGGAGGTCCCAGTTAAACTGTATCTCTTCGATATCTTATATATGGATGGAAAGAGCCTCATAGAGACTCCATACGTTGATAGGAGGAGAATACTAGAAGAAGCCGCCGGGGAGATACCGCTAACAAAACAGATAATCACGGATGATGCCGCTGAGGCTAAACGTTTCTTGGAGAATGCAGTTGATGGGGGCCATGAGGGATTAATGGCGAAGAGATTGAATAGCCCATACACTCCAGGCATCCGAGGGAAGCACTGGCTTAAGATCAAGAAGACTCTGGAGCCACTAGATCTAGTCATAGTCGCTGCTGAGTATGGTACTGGAAGGAGGCATCGTTGGCTCTCCGATTATTATCTTGCAGCAAGGGATGAAATAACAGGCGAATTCCTCACCTTAGGGAAGACCTTCAAAGGCTTAACTGATCAAGAGATCGAGGAGATGACTCGTAGGCTTAAGGAGATAGCGATCGAGGAGAGGGGTCACTTAGTCCTAGTTAAACCGAAGATAGTCGTTGAGGTAGCATATAATGAGATTCAGAAAAGCCCAAAGTACAAGAGTGGGATGGCCCTGAGATTTGCGAGGATAACGCGCATTAGAGACGATAAGAGCCCCGATGAAGCCGATACAATCCAGAGAGTTAGGCAGATCTATGAGAAACAGTTCGCCAGGAAGGCCAAGTTTCAGGAAACCTAAGTGGAATCCATCATGCTTATACAAAAGTTTCTTTTAGTGTAAGGGGCATACTCTCTTCTGTCCGGATCGATGAGGGTGGAGGCTTGTCTGAAAAGACATCTATAATCGCTGAGGCTCTTGTTGACTCTGGAGCTTTGAAGTTTGGTAGGTTCAAATTGAAGTCCGGAGTAATAAGCCCATACTATATAGACCTCTCATGGCTTCTTTCATCTCCGGAGTGCTTTAGCAGAATAGTCGAGCTGGTAGCCCTAAAAATTAAGCGGTTGCAGTCTGAAGTCAAAGTTGATAAGTTAGCTTCGATAGAGCTTAAGGGTGCCCTTCTCCTGCCTTCAATAGCAAATAGGCTCGGTATGCCATGCATAATTGTAAGGAAGGAGATGAAGAGTTATGGTGTTAGCGGGAGAATTGCGGGCGGAGAAGTCAAGCCTGGAGAGCGTTTCATCTTCTTCGATGATGTAGTCACAAGCGGAGAGTCGAAGATCGAGGGGATAAAGCCCATCGAGGAGGAGGGAGGAATAGTCGAGGCCATCCTCGTAGTCGTCGATAGGGAGCAGGGTGGAAGGGAGAGGCTTGAGCGCTGTGGCTACCGACTAATATCCCTGACTACGATCTCTAATGTGATCCGCAGTCTCTTACAAATAGGGAGAATCGAGAATGATAGGGCAGAGGAGATCCTCCGATACGTTAAGGAGCATTCAATCCAAAAATAAGTCTAGGACAGGATTTGTTTTCAGTCATTTCATTGCTTCATCCATTCACTGCATATGCGAACTCCTTCAACCGCATCTTTTGCAGCAGCGTCAGCTCCTATCTTCCTTGCGAACTCCGGAGTTACTGGGGCTCCTCCAATTATCACCTTAACCTTATCTCTCAGTCCACTCTTCTTTAGGCTTTCAATCACATTCTCCATCTCAATCATGGTTGTTGTGAGGAGAGCTGACATTGCGACGATATCCGGATTGTGCTTTTTCACGGCCTCAACGAACTGTTCAGGCGAAACATCAACTCCAAGATCGATAACCTCGAAGTTTGCAGCCCTCAAGAGCATAACTACGATATTCTTTCCTATATCATGTAGGTCTCCCCTAACCGTTCCTATGACTACTTTCCCAGCCGCCTTGATATCTCCAGCTTTGAGGTACGGCTCAAGGATGGCCATTCCCTCCTTCATTGTCTCCCCAGCCATAATTAGCTCAGCCAAGAAATATTCGCCATCCTCATATTTCTGTCCGACTATCTCCATTCCCTTCGCCATTCCCTCTATGATGGCCTTATAGGCTGGTATGCCGGCCTTTATGGCGTCCCTCGCAGCCTTCTGAATGGCGTCTATATCAAGATTCACGATGGCGTCCCTCAATCTTTTGAGGATCTCCTCCTGCGACATCGTAGATATCACTCTCCAAATATCCTACTCTTTCCACTAATTTAAAACGAACTTATTTAATTGTTTTTTGTTGCTGATTGGAAGGGAATCCTAAAATAGAGGCTTTAAGGTATATCTGGTTAAAGATGGCATTTCCCCGCGGAGGGAAGGAGAGAATGGAAGGGTGTGGCGATGATGATCAGCAATGTCAACGCCTCATCATCCAGCGGCTCATATTTAGAGCTCACCAGCCGGAAGAGTCGATTCATCAGCGCCCTCAAGCAGTCATTTCTGGCACTATCTCTTGATCTAGGAGGCCTACTAGCCGGTTCGATACTCCTACTCTTCTCGAACGTGTTCTCTGTAGCTCCATGGTTCATAATGATCTATCCGAGCATAATCAGTATGCGGGGCGTGATAGGGGGCTTCTTCAGCGGAAGACTATCAACAGCTCTACACCTCGGAACTATCAGGCCAAGCCTCCTAAATAATACAAGAGACTTTAAGATTCTCATCTTCTCAGTGATCATATTGACTGTTCTGAGCAGTATAACGACTGGTCTACTTGCCTTTCTCATAAACATCTCCCTATGGAGAACCAGCATCATAGATTCGCTGGGTATATTCTCCGCCGTAATAACCACGATGGGTCTATCGCTCATATTCGTGTCGCCAGTAACAATCGGAATATCAATAATGTCATTCAAGTATGGATTAGATCCCGATATTATCGTCTATCCAGTTATGTCAACGATCGGCGATATCCTCACAACCCTTTGCTTCGTCTTCTCCATAAATCTTCTCATAAATCCGATAGGCCCCTTACTAACGGGCATCTTTGACTTAGCCTATATTCTCATCGCGGCTTTTCTAGTGGTTAGGCATAGAAGATCAAGGGAGCTATCACGAACTATAAGGGAGTTTCTCTTAACGCTAATGATCGTGACGTTGATAGTTAATCTAACAGGAGGGCTTCTCAGGGGAATAAGCGGGCTTATTAAGGGGAGATCCGAGATATACGTGCTTTATCCAGCATTAATGGATATGGTCGGAGATATCGGCTCCATCATAGGTTCGATAACGACCACCAGACTTGCCCTTGGAACAATAGATTCCTCTCTTAGATCCATTCAGGAGAGCCTTCCAGAGATGGGCGGAGCCCTACTCTCATCCACAATATGGTTTATGCTTTTCTCTCCGCTCGCCCTGTACCTAGCGTATGGAGGAATCATACTGAATGATCTCTTTACGCTGATGTTGATGCTAATGTCACTAAATATTCTGGCAGCTCCCGTAATATCCACGCTCTCATATAGCCTTGCAGTCTTCACTTTCCAAAGAGGACTTGATCCAGATAACTTTGTGATTCCATGCGAGAGCACTCTCTCCGACAGTATAACAACAGCATGTCTATTGATAGTCATTACTCTATTCACGTGGTAAAATCTCGCTTTCACTTAACCCGTAAAATGCTAATGCTGAATGATCACGTTTGAAATTCTCCTCTAATCAGGTAAAGACATGATATAACGGCGGCTTCTATTACTAATGGAAAAGCTTGAAGGGAGATCGCCGATGTGATAAGCCCAGCAATATGAATTCCAAGACAGATATACCATGCTAGTTTCCAAGTATCCCATAGGCCTATGCCCAGAATAATATATGCTAATCCCGTCATCTTCAAAGCCGTCTCTGAAGGATAAGATGCGCTGGTCTCGGAGGAGACGCTATTGATATTGAGGAGCCCCAGTATAATAGGCGAACCAAAAAGTATGGCGATTCCAGATAATAAATGAAAAAGAGCCAATATTCGCACTCCAAGTAAGCGTTGAGATGACATCTTAACCGAATATTTAGATAGTGTAATATCTCTGATATATATTTTCAAAATCATAAATGATTCTGCATCGAGCAATTTTCCATAGGGAAATTTTTAAGAATTTATATAAAATTATGAATTGGCATGGTACGTGGAAAAAAGGACTTTGGGGATGCAGAAGAATTGATTGATGAGAGTAAGCTTTTACGCGCATTCATGGATTATATGCCAGACTCCGTATACTTCAAAGATGCATCCTCACATTTCATAATGGTCAGTAAGGCACATGCGGAGAGAATGGGCCTTAAAAGTCCAGATGAGGCTAGGGGAAAGACAGACTTCGACTTCTAAGATGAGAAATTTGTAAGGGAAGCCTATAGGGATGAAAGGAGAATAATAGAGACTGGTAACCCGCTAATAAATAAGTTCGAGAAGGTGATCGCGAAGGATGGTAGGGCTCGGTGGGTCTTGGCAACGAAGGCCCCGATACGGGATAAGGACGAAAGGATCATTGGCATCGTCGGGATCTCTAGGGATATAACGAGGGAAATGGAGATTTACAGGAGAGCTCGATTCCTATCCAGCGTCGTCGAGCAAGTCTCTGAGGGGATAGCCGTCACAGATATCGATGGGAAAATAGTCTTTGTGAATTCCGCATGGGCTGATATGCACGGCTATGATGTAAATGAGCTTTTAGGAATGGAGATCCACAATTTGTATAGTGAACCTGAAGTTGCAAGGCGACTTGAAAGGGAAACCATTGAGAAGGGAAACGCCAGAGGGAGGATCAATCATCTAAGGAGGGATGGAAGAAGCTTCCCAACACTAACTACATGGAGCCTCATAAAGGATGATGAGGGTAAAGCAATTGGAATAGCGGTGATCACAAAGGATCTCATAGATATCGTCCGCGTTCTCAGAGAGATCCGAACATTGGGAGCTGATGGACAAACTAAAAATGTCCTAGGCAAAATAACCCGTTAGACGGCTAAACTATTTCATAAATTAGTTCTCCCAGATAGTATGGGAGTAGTGGATGGCTCGGCGGAGAAGAGGAAGTATCTGGGTTCCCTCATAGTAATCGTTCTATTCGCTCTGATCTATAATATCATACTTGGATTGGCCCTTATCGCGTGCCTGATTGTTATTGGATACTGGTGATTTAAGAAGAAATATCTCATTAGAGTATCAACGATCAATGAGCTCATGAATCTATCTCCATCAGAGTTTGAAAGGGCGATAGCGGCTCTACTGATGGATCCTGGATACAGGAACGTTAAGGTTACTGGTGGAGCAGGGGATCTTGGAAGAGATATAACATGCAAAGATAGGAACAGCCGAACGGTTATGGTTCAATGTAAACGTTAAAGTCAAAATCATCTGGTGGGCTCGCCTGAAATTCAGCTCTTCATAGGCATGCTCGTAACTGAACATGAGGCTGATAGGGGGATATACGTGACAACTTCGTATCTTACGCAGCCGGCGATGAAGCTAGCGCGTAAGCATGGAATAGAAGTTTGGGATAGGGATGGATTGGCGGATCTACTCGCTGAAAGAATGAAGAGGACTGGTGGTCATTAGGGTATAATCACGGATCAAATTATTCCTCAGTGGAGCTTACCATCAGCAGACAAATTATATCTTTGCTCTTTCCTCTTTCTGATAGTATTTCGTCCACTTTAACTTTCTAGCGTCACGTCTCAGCTTAATTGCGTTCTTTCTGCACTTACTCGAGCAGAACCATAGAACTGTCCCATCGGTCTTAACATACATTATCCCCGTTCCCGGCGGGATCTTCTCTCCGCAAAAGGAGCATTCATGGATTCTGGGCAAATCGATCACCTCAACATTCGATCAGCCGATTTCCACATAACTACTTTATCTTCCTAGCTTCCCTCTCAGTCTCTCTCAGCATTAATATGTCATTGAGCCTAACGGGACCCTTAACGTTCCGTGTTATGATCCTGCCCTTATCAGGCCCTTCAAGGATGCGGACTCTAACCTGCTGTATCTCGCCGGTCGCGCCTGTTCTACCTACTATCTGGATGACCTGGGCTGGAGTTAGTGTCTCCTCTTCTTCCCTCTCGCTCATTCACTAGATCCCTCTCTAATCCTCTGTATCCTCGTGATTATCTCATTCACTAGATCTTCAGCTTCCCCAGCGTCTATTATGCATGCTGATGCCGAGCTGACATCTATGCCGGCAGCTGAGCCTAATTTAGCCTTGCTTGGAACATAAACGTATGGTATCTTCCTTTCATCGCATAGTATCGGTAGATGGGCCACTATCTCCGGTGGATCAACATCCTCCGCGATTATTACGAGTTTAGCTAATCCTCTCTCAACGGCCTTGGTAGTCTCGTTTGTCCCCTTACGTATCTTGCCTGTCCTTAATGCTATCTGTAATGCCTCGTATGCAGCATTCGCTACTTCAGCCGGAGTTTCAAACTTTACATAGAACGGTTTTGACATTTCAAACCCACCGAAACCTCATCAACATACGTCTCGGTTCAAGTTAATCTGCTTACTAATTAAACATAGCCTAATATATGTTACGGTGCCTCTGTCTATTCGTGGGCGAAAAATGCTCTAATATTCTCTCCTATATGATCGATCCTCGCAAATCCGAATCGCTCAAACTGCACAATCTGATCTATTGATGCTTGAAGCAAGTTTCTCTCTGCGAGTCCCTGAATTGCAGATCCATCTGGCATTATTACTTCGCATGGAACGGTCTCATCTTCAGGAAGCCAATGGATAAGGGCTAAGTTTAATCTCTTAGCCTCCTCATAGCCCATGCTATGGAGCTCAGCGATCACTTCATCACCGCTTTTGGATAGGATCCTAACATTGAATAACTCGATGAGCCTTATTAGAGAGTCCGGCTCTAAACGCCTAAAGTCCCGGGATGAGATGAGTAGACGGGCTTCTCCATCCATGCTCTTTACCGTAAGCAATCTACTTCCACGTTTAGGGTCATCGGGATGTAGTCTTAGATTAACAGTTAGTGTTTCCTCTACGTTCTTAACGGTTAATACTTTAGGCTCATCCACGAAGAAGTATCGATTAGCTATCGGATCGATTATCTTGCGATTATAGGCGTAAAGGTTCTTCCAGCTAAGCGTTATATCTGCTGATCGCGGTCCAATATCGATCATCATTTGCCGTATAGCCTCGGGAGTTATCCCCCTTCTTCTTAGAGCTCGGAAGGTTGCAAGTCTCGGATCGTCCCATCCACTGTATGCTCCACTCTCAACTGCCCTTAGAATCTCAGACTTGCTTAGCGTTGCGCCAGTGATCTTCAGCCTTCCATAATGTATAGCCTCAGGATATTCCCAACCAAAATACCTGTATAGATATTCCTGTCTCCTCTGATTTGTGAGATGCTCTTTTCCACGGATGATGTGGGTTATGCCGTTTAAATGGTCGTCTATTCCATTCGCAAATGCGAAGAGGGGCCAAACGCGATATTGACTTCCAGTCCTGGGATGCGGATGCCTATCTGTATCGATTATCCTTAGGGCTGGCCAGTCTCGAACCGCCGGATTCGGATGATCTAAATCAGTCTTGATCCTCACAACTGCCTCTCCTTCACCATACTCTCCCGAGAGCATCTTCTCCCATCTTGAAATATTCTCTGATGGCGTTAGCTTTCGGCAGGGGCAGGACTCGCATCTCAGCACCCTCTCCTTAAACTCCTCGCGTTTACATGTGCATACGTAGGCGTGCCCCATCTCAATGAGCCTCTCGGCATACTCATAGTATATCTCGATCCTGTCGCTCTGAATGTATTCCTCATCCCATCTGCAACCAAGCCACCGAAGATCTTCTCTTATCAAGTCATAAAATTCAAGAGCCGTCCTCTTTATACGGGGATCCGTATCCTCAAATCTTAAGATGAATTTGCCATCATACATTCTGGCGTATTCATGGCTTAGAATTATGGCCCTCGCCGAGCCGATATGTAATACGCAGTCCGGATTAGGGGCGAAGCGTGTAACCACACATTCATATTTTTCTACGTTGGGGAGGGGAGGAAGCTCCCTCTCCTCCTCAATCTTCTCCTTCTCCTCAGAAAGGATTTCAGGCCATAATTCCCGCGCAATCTCGATCTGCCTCTCCAATGAGAGCCTATTTATCTCCTCGACTATCTCCTTCACTAACGCTGAGATCTCCTTGGCTCTGCTTCTCAGATCCGGATTCTCTCCAAGAAGTCTCCCGATAACAGGTTTCACTTGAGCCTTTCCATCATGCTTAATGGCATTCTCCAATGATAGCCTCTTTATGGCCTCCTTTATTTCCGAGTTCTCATTCAATGATGATCCCCTCGGATATTTCAAGCGCCTTAGATCTTCCGCTCAATTAAATATTTGACGAGAGATTCCAATCTTTCCTTTGCATCTGACGGTGGAAGTATCCTGTCAACTTCCCTCCAGCTCTCACCTATTATTTTAGCTGCGATCTTCTCGGCATACTCGATTGATCCATACTTCTTTATTATGCTGATCGCCTCCATCCTTAGATCCTCGTCATCGGTGTGAGCTTTAAGTATCTCTATGAGCCTATCCCTATCGGATCTATTTGCGTTCTGGAGTGTATGTATAACCATGAGAGTTAATTTTCCTTCGGTTATGTCCTTTCCTAGCCCGCCCTTACCCCTAGCGAATTCTCTGCCCGTAAGGTCTAATATGTCATCTCGTATCTGAAAGGCTATCCCGATGGACTCTGCAAATCTACCGATCTTCTCTGTGGCTTCCTCATCAGCCCCAGCCAATATGCATGCCATCTTAGCGGCCATCCTCGCCAACGTGCCAGTCTTATACGCGCACATCTGAAAGTACTCTTCTTCTGTTATCTCCTGTGGAGGAACAAGTCCACGGTGCCATGCAATATCGATTGCCTGTCCAAGACTGATATTTACCATCTCCTCAATATACGTTTCATAAAGCCTGTTTGCCTTCTCAGGTGAGAGCCTATTCCTCTCGGATATTAAGCTCAGCATCGGCAGAAAGAACATTAATGTCGCTAGATTCACAGCTATGTCCAGCCCGTAAAGGCGATATGTACATGGCTTTCCACGTCTAAGATCAGATTGATCCTCAACGTCATCTGCGATTAAAGTTCCATTATGTATAATCTCTGGTATGACTGCGAAGTCTAGGGCTTCATCTGACTTTACACCTAAGGCCTCGCATAGAAGGAGGAAAAGCGTGGGTCTCCAACGTTTCCCTCCGCGATCAAGAAATTCCCAAAAGGGCTCAGCTACTGCCCTGTTCAATGCCTCCAGGTCAAGGCGATACCTTGGAGGCGATATCCTAAATATCAGCGCATCAGCATCTATCTTTCTCGGCAGATACTTCTCTATCGTCGCATCTATTATCTTAGCCTTCTGCTCGAGGAAATCCGTGATTCTAATCTTCTTATTCGCCTTCATATCCTCATTTTCCTCCTCGCATACAATTCTATATTAAATCCCCTCAGCTTAAGCCATTCGGCCGTCTTACCAGTTATAATTAGGGGTGCCCTTCTCAGCTCCTTTATGGAATCCGCTCCCACGAGAAACATTGTTGTTCTAAGCTGCTGAATTATCACCTCAATCTTTTCTTTAACCTTTTCGCCTCCCTCTAAGGCTGGCTTCAGCACTGGAAGGGCGAAGCCTGCTAGGGACGCTCCTAAACCTATTGCCTTAGCGACTTCCAGCCCGGATCTTATGCCTCCAGAAGCAATGACGGGTATGCTGACTGATTGAATAGTCTCAACTACACTAATAGCAGTTGGTATTCCCCAATCCCAAAATTCTAATCCGATCTCCTCGGCGAAACGATTCTTCCTTCTACGTGCTCTATAATATTCCACGGCAGCCCAGCTCGTCCCACCAGCCCCGGCAACATCTATCCCCGCAACTCCGGCCTCCTCAAGCCTCTTAGCATCCTCCGATGATATTCCAGCCCCCGTCTCCTTAACAATTACTGGAACGTCGAGCTTCTCAGTGATCTCGCTTATCTTCTCCAGTGCCCCCTCGTAGAATGCTTCTCCCTCAGGCTGAATGGCTTCTTGGAGGGGATTCAAGTGTATAATCAGGGCGTCTGCACTGATCATATCAACTATCTCCATTAACTCTCCAATTCCATAGTCACGGATTATCTGGGGAGCTCCTATGTTAGCGGCTAAAAAGGCGCTTGGAGCCTTCTCCCTCACTATAGTGTATGTCCGCTTTAAATCTGGATCCTCCAATGCTGCCCTTTGGCTTCCAATGCCCATTCCAAGCCCAAGATCCTCGACGGCCTCGGCTATGGATGCATTTATCTTCAGAGACTCCTCAGCTCCGCCGGTTATGCTGGAAATCATTATTGGAGCTGAAAATTTATGTCCGAAAACCTCAGTTGATAGATCTATCTTCTCAAGATTCAATTCTGGTAATGCTCTGTGTATGAAGAAGATCTCTTCGAATCCGGTTGTCACATTTTTTGCCTCGACATTCTCGTTTAGGCATATATGTATGTGATCGGATTTCCTACTCCTTATGGAGTTTCCCTCATGTTCTAATTCTCGTCCCAACTACTTCTTCTCCTCTAAGGGCTCTGTAGATGTTATCTGGCTTAAGAGCATTAACTATGAGGACTTCAATACCATTCTCGACGGCTACCCTAAGCTCTAATATCTTCCCAAGCATTCCCCCAGTTACATCTGGAGATATGCTTTCACCCACTTGCCTTATCACATTTGCGTATTCCTCCAGTGATAATTCTGGGATTAGATGGGCTGAGGGGTTGATCTTTGGGTCAGAATCATACAATCCATCAACGTCAACACCCATGATGATCCTTTCAGCCTTTAACTTAACGGCGAGGCTGACGGCTATCTGATCTCCTGAGAGAATGGTGAATCCTAATTTATCATCGAAAACTGCGTCTCCATAAAGTATTGGGATCATGCCGAGCTTGAGGGCTGACTTCAACACTTTAAGATTTAACCTTTGAATTCTACCTTTATGGGTTACGATGAATGAGGATGGTGAGATGCTGAAGGCTGGTATGCCATGCTCGAGGAAGGCCCTGGTCAGTAGGCTGTTTAGGGAGATCATTGCTTGATGAGTCTCTGAAAAGCCGAATAGCTGAGTTTCCTCCTTGAAGCCTCCGCGTATGCGGTATTTCTTTGCTATTGGATGACCGTAGCTTCCTCCTCCATGAACTACTATGAGCGGCTTTGAATCTGCCCTAAAGATCTCATCGGCCAATCTATTTATGGCATCAATATTCGGAGTGAGCGGCTCATTTTTCCTTGTGACTACTGACCCTCCGAGCTTCAAGACTGTAGGTTTATCTCTCAATTATGACACCATCATCAGTCTTTCTTGTGATTAATACCTCTCCTCCAGCCTCGCTTATTGCATCGGCCACATCCATTATTCTTTCAGGCGGTGTTAAGGCTATCATGCATCCTCCTCCCCCAGCACCAGTCAATTTAGCCCCGTATGCCCCAGCCTCCCTCGCGGCATAAACTAAGTCGTCTAGCTCTCTGCATGACACTCCAATCGAGCAGAGTAGTTCATGATCGATATTCATTAGTTCCCCAAGCATTTTTAGGTCTCCCTTCTTGAGCGCATATAGGCTTCTCTTAACGATCTCCCCTCCGGCCTTAATGATCCTCCCTATTATCCTCGGGTATCTCTTGAGTAGGGCATCGACTCCAGCAACTAGTTCCCCCGTAGATCTCTCCTTTCCAGTATTCCCGATCACGAGGGGCAAATCAGCTTTAACCTTTAATCTTCGTATGGGTTTAGATCGACAATACCAGAGGACCCCTCCGTATGTTGAGATCGCCGGATCAACCCCTGACGGGTTTCCGTGAATGATCTTTTCAGCATCAAATGCGAGTTTGAATATATTGTCTTCCGATGTGTCTAGGTTAAGCAGGGAACATGTGGCGGCTGCAGATGCAACTGAGACGGCCGCTGATGATCCAAGTCCAGAGGCTATCGGTATTGAGGATTCTATCCTCAGGCTGATGCCCTCATTAAAATCAGCGTGTTCCCTGATCTCCTTAACTATTATATATAGAGGTTCAAGTTTTCTCTCGGCTTCCTCCCCACCTATCTTCGGGAAGAATTTATCGTCAACGAAGAATCCGGATGCCCCGATACCTCTGGATTCTATGAGGATCTTACCATCAGTTCTTTTCTCGGCTGTTGCCGTCGCCCTCATATCGATCGCTAAAACTATTGCTGGCTCTCCGTAAACTACAAAGTGCTCACCTAAAAGGATCACCTTCGCTGGGGCAGATGCTCTAGCCATACTCTTCAACGATGGCTCTCCATAAACAATTCAGTTTTCCAATCGATATTTTCCGCTGGAGATATAAATCCCTTAGCTGACTGGGGAAATTGCGCTCATTGAGTCTTCTCGAGTATTTTAACTTCGAAGTCTTCAACCGATAATGGTATATCCCCATCTGGCGGTATGTCTCCCCTCTCACGCAATACCTGCCTTGCCAAGAGCCAATAGATCATAGCCAAGGCCTTCCTACCCTTATTGTTCGTTGGAATCACTAGGTCTATATAGCTAAAGTTATTATCCGTGCTGCAGAGTGCAACTACTGGAATCCCCATTCTTGATGCTTCCTTCACGGCTTGAGAGTCGGCTCTTGGATCAGAAACCACTATTACGTCTGGTTCTATCCTATTTGGGTAGGATGGATTTGAGAGTGTTCCGGGAACGAATCTTCCAGTTATAGGTATGCATCCCACGAGTTCACAAAATTTATTCACGGGTTCACGGGCGTATAGCCTAGCGGCGACAACGGCTATTCTTGAAGGATCGAATCGTGCAAGAAACTTCGCAGCTACCCTAATACGTTCATCAGTCTTGTTCAAATCAAGAACGAAGAGCCCATCTGGTCTTACGCGATAAATAAATTGTTCCATATCCTTCGTCTTTATCTTAGTTCCTATATGGATTCCCGCGGAGAGGAGATCATCCTGTGGAAGTAATAGTTCTTTCTCCTCGGCTTGAGACTCCTCTTCTTCAACTTCTTCCTCATCTTCCTCTGACATTCCCCAGCCCTCCAGCTATACCTTTAAAGTAGCCATTCGAGCTCTATCCCCTAACTCCTCCTCTATCCGTATGAGCTCGTTTAGCTTCGCTATTCTCTCTCCCCCGACAACTCCGGTCTTTATTATCGGCGCATTTAATGCCACTGCCAAATGGGCTATATGATAGGCTTCCGTCTCTCCGGATCTATGCGAGACTACGGGGACATATCCATTTTCCTGCGCAAGCCGAGTAGTCCTCCAAGTATCAGTGAGCGTTCCAACCTGATTCATCTTTATGATTATGGCGTTCCCAGACTTCATTGATATTCCCTTCTCTAATCTCTTAACATTCGTTACGAATAGATCGTCTCC
>QMXE01000019.1 GCA_003661975.1 Candidatus Bathyarchaeota archaeon | reverse complement strand
AGAGCAGATAATCTGAGAGTTTCCTAAGGCTTCTGAGGACCTTACGGATCTTCTCAGCCTTCCTCGGAGTTATATCCCTCCTGACGCCGCCTATCGTATTAATCAAATAGTTTATCCTATTCCCAGTCAAGTATTCAAGTAAGTCCTGAATCTGCTCCCTCTCCGTCATTATCTTAAGGAAGGCTTCATACTCATGCAGGCTATGAGCCAATACTCCAAACCATAAATAGTGACTGTGCAGCCGCTCGAGCTCCATGTAGATGCAACGCAGATACTCGGCTCTCTCCGGGACATCCACGTTCATTATTGCCTCAACAGTCTGTGCGTAACAGAGCGTATGCACTCCAGAGCATATCCCGCAGATTCGCTCTGCAAGCGCCAAGTTCTGCATGTAGGTCCTCTGAGTGAAGAGTCGCTCTATCCCCCTGTGAACATAGCCCAATTCGATATTGACATCGATTATCCGGCCATTCTCTACTAGAAGCTCGAATCTCTCAGGCTCTACCATCTGTGGGCGATAAGGTCCAATACGAACAGTTTCGGGCAAGGCTTAATTCCCCTCCAATCTTTTAGCGAACTGTAGAACGGGGCTCCTATGAACTTCGAGATGCAACTTCTCATATGGCACTCCAAAAGATAATGCTAGGAGCTCCATTAGGTTCAGGCATGGAATATTAAAGCGTATGCCACGTGCCCTAAGGAGTATCTGCCCAGTCTCAAACTGTATGTTACATGCTGGGCATGTTAGGATTACAGCGTCTGCTCCAGCATCCATTATCCTCCTCAACTTCGGAAGCAACCTCTGATTGAGTGAGAATTCCTCATCTACCTGCATGCTTGGATATCCGCAGCATAACCGTTCAAGCCCATAATTCACTACTGTGGCGCCAGTGACCTCTGTCAGCCCTCTCATCATATTCGGCTTACGCATAATATCCCCGCCATTTGGTTCCCGATATAAATGGCAACCGTAATGTAGAGCAACGCGGATCTTCAGAGGCTTAACAACATGCTCCTCTATCTTCTCTAGTCCAACATCCTCATATAGAACCTCGACTATGTGCTTAACATCGACTGTTCCTCTATACTTCCTTCCGTATCTCATGAGGATATCATTCACCTGCTTCCTCATTTCCTGGTCACGCTTAAGGATGGCATTCGCTTCGAGCAGAGTTTCATAGCATCCATTACAGAGCGTTGCTAAGTCGAGGCCTAATTCCTCTGCAAGCGTAATGTTTCGCGCTGAGACTGTAAGCCAAACCTTCTCATCCAATAGCCGGGAGATAACAGGCTCGGGGCAGCATGAATAACCTCTAAGATCAGACATTTCCAAGCCTAACTTCTCAAATACGCTTCTCGATGCGATCTCAACGCTTGGAATGCGCATTGGAATTTGGCATCCGAGAAAAAGAGCATATCTGCCCATGTTTCTTCACCTGTATCTCAACTTTTTTCTCTTCCAATCGAAGCCTACACTCTCTGATAGGCTGGTGTCCCTCACTATTCCGTGATATTCACGGAGATCCTCATCTTCCGTGAACGTGAAGGCTGGCGTTTTAGAAAGTCCCGCTGACTCACGTTTTCTCTCCATCATCCTCGAGATTGGAGCGACGCAGCCTGTTGATATCAGCGCCTCGGCTACGGGCCTCGCCTGCTTTGGAAGAGGCCCCATAAGCGGTTTCCTCAATGGACGCTTATCTTCCGGCCAGTCTCTCGTCAATATCAGATTCCTAGTTTCGTGACCAAGTATCTTTATGCCGAATAGATCGGCAATCTCCCGCTCTATGAAGGTCGACGCTGGAATTAGATCAGCGATCGACTCGAGAATATTCTCCTCCTTCGCCCTTAAACTTTTCAGAGTTACGATTACGCTGCCTATATTGAAGTGGTGTAGGAACTCGAAGTCTAACCCATCATCCACAACCGTGATAGTTATGAATCTGAGATCGGAATAATTACTCTTTAGAGCATTAACGGCTCTCCTTAGGGCTTCTGGCTTAATGATCAAGAGGACTCTCCTTTCGCGTGATATATCCACACCTATAAGGTCGTTATTCAGCTCCTTACGCATATACTCGGCGATCTCCTCCTCAACGTGCATGAACCTAAACCTCCAAATACCTCCTCTTATTAAGTCTCATGGCCATCTCACGTGTCGTCACCCTTATCGCCTGTGGAGAGCAGAACTTGGCGCACTGTGGGTCTCCACCGCAGAAGTCGCATTTCATCGAAACGTGGAATTTCTCGTTAAACCATGGGGCGGAGAGCGGGCAGACTATACTGCAGGTTTTACATCCTATGCAGATGGTTGAGTTTATCCTAACCCATCCCGTCTTCTCATCCTTTGTTATAGCATCATTTGGACATGCAGCCATGCAGATGGGCTCATCGCAGTGCTGACAATATATAGCCTCAAACTCGTTTCTCTCCTCATCAAATATCACATGTAGATGTGCCCCTTCAAATCCTAATGTCCCAAAATGGTAGAATGAACATGCAATCTCGCAGTATCTGCATCCAGTGCACCTTGTAGGATCATATACTAGAACCATCTGGCTGCTCTTTGTTCTCGTCAGCATGATCTGCCTAACTCCACCTGAGAATTATAAAAAAGAAACGCATTTTTTCCTATATATCTTTTGTGCTTTCAGATAAATTGTCTATAATTAATAAATTTTTGCAGAAAATTTTTTATGGATGATAAGGTATGTTCTGATAGTGCATAAGCGGCTTGGCACTTAAGGTGTAGGCTGGTGAGGGATTGAGAGGCGCCGAGATAGATGAGATTGATAAGAGAATAATATCATATCTGATGGAGGATCCGAGGATCTCTCAGATTGAGATCGCTCGGAGGCTTGGAATATCCCAACCAGCAGTTTATGCTAGGATAAAGAGATTGGAGGACAGCGGGGTCATAGAGCATGTTGTCGGAATGAACCTGAAGGAGACGAATCTATACATAGCAAAAATAGATATGACAGCGAGGGATCCATGGAAGGTTCTAAGCTTCTTTGAGAACTGCCCAATGTTTATTAATGGCCTGATCACCTCTGGCAGGCACAATTTATGTCTATTCTTCATAGGCGAGAAGCTCTCGGCGATCGAGTCCTGCATAAACTCCCACATAAGGAAGAATCCAAACGTCACGGATGTCGAGTTCAATGTTGTCATAGCAATGGCGAAGGATCTCGTTGTTCCGATAAAAATGTGGTATAAGAAGGGAAGCAGATCCCCATGCGGAAAGATATGTAGCGATGAGACATGCTATCCATCTGGGAAATGTATAGGATGCCCAGCCACAACATTCTATAAGGGAAGATTCCTCTAAAGCTTCAGTTCGGAAGCGGCTCTTATGTTAATGAGATGCCTCTCAGATTGGCTGAGAAACTATAGAAGACTGGTAATACTCGGCATAGGAAACCCCATGAGGGGAGACGATCGAGTAGGAGTAGAGATAGTCACGTTGCTCAGAGGGAGAGTCCCAGACAAAGTTAAAATAATAGATTGCCAGACAGTTCCGGAGAACTTCATAGGCGAGATAAGAAGGTTCAGTCCATCCCATGTCCTAATGATAGACGCTGCGCACTTCGGCGGCTACCCAGGCGAGGCTAGGCTTATAAAGCCAGAAATGATCTCGGGCATCTCCATATCAACCCATAACGTCCCACTCTCCGTCTTAGCGGAGGTCATCGAGAAGACGGTGGGTGCTGAGGTCATGCTATTAGCTATTCAGCCGCGAAGGATCGGATTTGAGGAGGAGATGAGCGTTGAGGCTCGAAGATCAGCAAGGAAGATTGCGGGGGTACTTCTTGAGGTACTCTCGGATGAGGATATTTAACAGCGTTAAATATTTAAGTGCGGCAATCATAACCTGAGCGTGTGAATACATTGTCGGAAAGAAAGATAACGGAGAATACGACATTAGAGGAGATCCTGAGGGATCCGGAGGCAGGTAGAATATTAGTTAAGCATGGGATCTACTGTCCAGTATGCCCATTTGCCAGGCTTGAATTGAGCAGGCTGAGGATAGGCGATGTTGCACGAACGTATAATGCTGATTTAGATGAGCTGCTGAAGGAGCTGAACGAAAACCTCAAGGTTAAGAAGTAATATCTAACGCTGTCATCTTCGAATCTGAAATTCATAGCCGCACTTCGGACACTTCACGTATTTGCAGGATACGGATGATGGACATCCTGAGCAGGCGAATACCCTAGCATAGCTCACCTCAAAATTGAAGTTGCATCTAGGGCACGTCAAGAATCTCTTTTGAGCCATACGTTATCACCTCCCGAACTTCTAGGGATTAATTATTCTAGCTGATTCTTTAAGCAGTATTTGAGTGGAAAGCGAAACTCCCTCTCGCATATCTCGTCCTCCCTGAGGGCTGGAAGTATCTCCCTATGAGCCTCGCAGAGGAGACCCTTAGACCTCATCATCCAGCAGATCCTACATATCCTCTTTAGTATATCATACGCTGATGCCCTATCCTCAGCGATCTCCTCCGCTATCTCAGATATCACCCTCGACGCCTCATCCGGTATCTCGATTATTTTAAGCGCCGATTCTCCCCTGACCCTTTTAAAGTATTGCGTGATAGCGGCTGGAGTTAATCCCATCCTCTTAGCCGCCTCAATCCTGTTTAAGCCATGCTTCTCAATCAGCTCCTTAGCGATAAGAATCCTAATTGCAGGTAGGAGATAATTCACGACTATTATACATGGAGGCTTCATCGGCTTTTCCTCAAATCTAGTTTGATGCGAAGGATATATCTTTAACGCCGTTAAAACTGAGGATCTTTTATGTAGATGAATACACCTAACTAATCGCGGCTTAACACAATCCCATAGTTTGATGATGCCGATAGGGAATGGTAATGGCACGCTTGAAGGTTAGAGTTACGGGAATAGTTCAGGGGGTAGGCTTCCGTCCATTCATATACCGCTTGGCAGTCAGGAAGGGCTTGAATGGCTACGTCAGAAATAGGGGGGACGCTGGCGTAGAGATACTGCTTGAAGGAGACGAGGAGAAAATCGATGATTTCCTAAGGGAATTGAGAGCGAAGAAGCCTCCGCTCGCCGTAATCCACGAGATAAAAACTTCACATCTAAAGGGAAAGTATAGATTCAAGGAGTTCACGATCCAAAAGAGTTCAAGGGAAGCTGAGCTCTCAGGCTCAATAATACCCCCAGACATAGCGATCTGCGATGATTGCCTGAGGGAACTGAGAGATCCCAAGGATCCAAGATACGATTACTTCTTCATTACATGCACGAACTGCGGCCCAAGATACACAGTGATTGAGAGCCTACCCTACGATAGAGAGAACACTACAATGCGGGACTTCCCCATGTGCCAATTCTGCATGAATGAGTATGCTGATCCATTGAATAGGCGATTCCACGCTCAGACCATTGCATGCCCGAAGTGCGGTCCAAAAGTTTATCTGACGGATAATAGGGGCGAGCGGATAGAGAGTAATGACCCAATCCGTATGGCCGGCCAGCTCGTATCGGAGGGTCATATCGTTGCGATTAAGGGTTACGGAGGCTTCCACCTAGCCGCCTCAACTCTGATGGATGAGCCGCTCCTCAGGCTCAGAAGGGCAAAGCATAGGAGGCAGAAGCCATTCGCGATCATGGCTCGAAGCCTAGATGCAGTCAGATCATTCGCTGAAGTAAATCGGAGGGAGCGTGAACTTCTAACATCCTATGCACGCCCCATAGTTCTCCTGAAAAAATCCGAGAATTATTACCTCTCAGATCTGATTGCGCCTGGCCTACATAATGTTGGGGTTATGCTCCCATATACAGGCCTGCATTACATGCTCTTTGATATGACCGATGATCCCGCATTCGTGATGACGAGCGCTAACCCGCCGAATCAGCCGATAGTGAAGGATGATGAGGAAGCCCTGAAGAGGCTCGGTGACATAGCCGACTACATGCTCTTCCACAATAGACGGATCGCCCAGAGATGTGACGATTCAGTCATACGCGTCCACGGTGAGAGCACGGTCTTTCTGAGGCGTTCACGCGGCTACGCGCCAGCGCCTATAATGTTGCGGCATGCAGCCAAACGCTGCGCGGTCGGCTTAGGTGGAGAGCTAAATAATACTGGCTGCATCCTACTTGGGAGGAAGGCCTTTCTGACCCAGCATATAGGCGATGTAGAGAATGTTGAGACTAGAGCCTTCTTGGAGAGCTCCATGAGGCATCTGATCCATTTGACGAATGGGAAGGTTGAGGTTATAGCCTGCGATCTCCATCCGAAATTCGTAACGACAAGCCTTGCAGAGGAGTTCTCAGAGGAGAATGATTGGCAGATGATCCAAATTCAGCATCACCACGCGCACATCGCGGCTTTAATGGCTGAGCATGGCATAGACGAGATCATAGGCATAGCATGCGACGGATACGGATATGGACTGGACGGTGAAGCTTGGGGAGGCGAGATACTCCTCTGCACATGGGAGAGCATGGATTTCAAGCGTCTAGCACATCTAGAACGGCAGCCGCTGATAGGCGGGGATCTAGCCACACGCTACCCGCTGAGAATGGCAGCCGGAATATTACATGGAAGGGTTGACGTTGAAGAATGGCTCCTACAGCATAGGAAGTCATTCCCACACGGCGAAAGGGAAATAGAGGTTATCCTCAAACAGATTAAGCGGGGAAGAGGCATAAGGACGACGAGCTGCGGAAGGATCCTAGACGCCGCAGCGGCGATTCTAGATGTATGCTACGAACGCACATACGAGGGGGAGCCGGCTATGAAGCTGGAATCCCTAGCGATCAGCGGGAGAGACATCCTCAAACTTAAACCTACAATAGCGAATGATATCCTAGATACAACTGAGCCCCTAATTGAGATCTTCGAGAATAAAAGCAGATACTCAAAGGCTGATCTCGCATACTCGTTGCATTCATATCTCGCTAGGGGACTAGCGGAATTAGCCATAGAGAAAGCCATGGAAGAGAACGTTAAGGCAATAGGATTTTCAGGCGGAGTGGCATGCAATCAGATCCTAACTACGATCATGCGGAGGATCATCGAAGACTCCGGATTAAAATTCCTAGTTCATAACTCGATTCCTCCGGGGGATGGTGGATTATCCCTAGGCCAGGCGGCCATAGCGGCCTTCTCAAACCAAACATAACTGATTTATCTCTCCAATTCATTTATGCTTGGATGATCATGTGTCTTGCTGTTCCGGCTAAGGTCCTATGCATCCACGAGAATAGGGCTAAAGTGGACTTCGGAGGGGGAATCATAAAGGAGATAGATGTAACGCTGGTGGACGTTAAGGTTGGAGAATACGTTCTGGTCCACGCGGGCTATGCAATTCAAGTCCTAAGTAGAGAGCAGGCTGAGGAGACAATTCGATTATGGAATGAGATCCTAGAAGCAGATGAGCCACAGCGTGCTGGTGCCTAATGATCGGAAACTTAAAGTTTAGAGACGCCGGACTAGCAAGGCGAATAGTAGAGAGGATCCATAGACTCGCATCAGGTCAGGACGTGATAAAGATATGTCATGTCTGCGGAACACACGAGTGGACAATAACACATTATGGAATACGCAGTCTCCTACCATCGAATGTTGAGGTCATCGCTGGGCCTGGATGTCCAGTCTGCATCACTCCCGCATCAGAGATTGATGAGGCGATCCAACTAGCATTAAATGGTGTTGTAATCGCATGTTTCGGGGATGTCCTGCGAGTTCCAGGATCAAGCATGTCCCTTCTAGATGCGAAGGCTGAAGGCGCAGATGTCCGCGTAGTCTACAGTGTCTCAGATGCCGTGAAGATGGCGGAGAGGGAATCCAACAGACAATTCGCATTCTTCGCTATAGGATTCGAGACTACGGCTCCATCGACTGCCGTAGAGATCATAAAGGGTCCTCCTAGAAACATAAGTTTCCTCATCTCACATCGGCTAATCCCGCCTGCAATGAAGCTCCTAGCCGAGATGGAAGAACTAAGCTTGAACGGATTCATTGCGCCGGGTCACGTCAGCACTATCATTGGACTCAAACCATACAGGATCTTCCCGGAATACTATCGCATCCCAACAGTCATCGCAGGATTTGAGCCCTTAGACGTTTTATTCGCGATCTACATGATCCTCAGGCAACTAAGAATGGGAAAGCCCCGATTGGAGAATGAGTATGTGCGGGCCGTCCTGCCGGAGGGGAATGTGCGTGCTCAAAGACTGATGGACGCTGCCTTCGAGGTTGTAGATGGCGGATGGAGAGGCCTCGGCAGGATCAGGGACTCAGCACTAAAGATCCGCGGCAAATACGAAGGCTACGATTCAAGGCTGAAATATAACATAAAGGTTGAACGTGGAGTTGATATTCCGGCTGGATGCAAATGTCACCTCATAATAGTTGGAAGGATAAGACCGACTGAATGTCCACTATTCATGAAGGCATGTACTCCACAGAATCCAGTGGGGCCATGCATGGTGAGCATGGAAGGGACATGCAGGATATGGGCGAAGAACATGGGTTTCAGTGGAGATTAGCATATCCTCGGAACCGGATCCCCAACAGGCCTATTAATTATTCTCTTCCCGCCTATCATGGTCTTCATGGCCACGCCTGAAAACTCATCGGTTGCCTCTCCAATTATCTCAGCATCCCTCCCCTCCTCAGTAGACCTTAAAAATTCCAGGGCATCCTCCGCTGCCTCCCTAACGACGCCTATAACCACCTTACCCTCATTTCCTATCTCAAGGGGATCGAGACCCAGCATCTCACATGCAGCCTGCACAGAATCCCTAATCGGAATCTTATCCTCATAGATTAATATGCCGACATTAGACTTCTCGCTGATCTCGTTTAATGCGTCAGCCAATCCTCCGCGAGTTGGATCCTTCATTGCGACTACGCCGCCAACCTCGCCTAAAAGCCCCTGTATCATCCGGTTTAAAGGCTTAACATCAGATTTTATATCTCCACCAAAATCCAATCCTTCCTGCGCTGATAGAACGGCTATGCCGTGATCCCCAATTGTGCCTGACAATATTATCTTATCGCCCTTCCTCAAATTCGAATCTAAAATCCACCGCCCTCTAAAGTCATCCCTAAATCTCCTCACAACCCTAAGGTTTCTTTCTAGGGCATCAGTCCTCCTACCTATCCCAGAAGTGTTTATAACGCAGCCCCCTAAACTTCCCTTCTCAACAACCTTTGTATCTCCAGTAACGATATTCACTCCTGCCATGCGGCACATCCGCCGCATGCTAGTTAAGATCTTCTCGAAGGCGCTTAGGGATAATCCCTCCTCTAGAATGAAGCCGCACGCTAAGGCGTAGGGTTCAGCACCTAAAACCGCAATATCATTTACGGTGCCAGCAACCGCTATGCAGCCGATATCTCCTCCGGGAAAGAATAGGGGCTTAACGGCATGCGAGTCGCTCTTCAATACGATATCGCCTATAGCCGCCGCGTCATCCAAGGCCTCAAGCGGAACCTCAACTTCAAGATTCCCCCCAAAATACTTCAGAATATAATCCTTGATTAGGCTGTGCATGGCCGTTCCGCCAGCGCCGTGAAGCATAGTAATATGTCCATCTCTACTCATCTATCATGCACCACGCTTGAGCTTACCACGGATCTCCACTCAGCATTACCTTTAAATATTGTTGTAGTCTAGGCTTTCCCATGCATGAATGGGCCTTAGCCGAAGCTGTCATCTCAACTATTTCTAGACTAGCTGAGAGTGAAGGGCTCAGGGAGATCAAGGAGGTAAAATTGAAGATCGGGGAGCTCCAGCAAATAGAACTCGAAGTATTCAAGTTCGCCTTAACTCAACTTAGAGACTCCAGCCTCCTAAAGAATGCGAAGTTCAACATAGAGGTCGTTAACGCCGAGATTAAATGTAGAAACTGCGGATTCGAATGGTCCCTTGAAAAGGAGAAGATAGATAAGGATGCAGCCGAAGCAATACACTTCATTCCAGAGGTCATCCACGCATTTATCAGATGCCCCAAGTGTGGCAGTCCGGACTTTGAGATTACTGGTGGACGTGGAGTTTGGATCGAGGACTTGAAGGGCGTAAGGTGAAAATGTCAGATCCAAGATTATCCATCATAGATGAGAGATTAAAGGATGTAGACGATATAATCGCCGTTTCAAGCGGTAAGGGAGGCGTCGGCAAAAGCCTAATAGCATCCGCAATAGCCCTCACCCTGGCGGAGAAGAAGTATAAAGTTGGACTCTTAGACTTGGACTTCACAAGCCCATCGACACATGTCATCTTAAATGCAGGAGAGACCCATCCAACCGAGTGGAAGGGCATAATCCCACCTGAGATCCACAGCCTAAAATACATGTCCATAATCTACTTTTCCGGCAACAGAGCCCTGCCATTAAGGGGATTGGAAGCATCAAATGCCCTAACAGAATTGTTAGCGATAACTAGGTGGGGTCAACTTGACTATTTAATAGTCGATATGCCTCCCGGAATAGGCGATGCAACCCTCGACATAATCAAGCTCATAAAGAGAGTGAGGTTCCTCTTAGTAGTAACACCATCCAGACTGGCATTTGAGACCGTTAAAAAGCTGATTGAACTGCTCCTCGAATTGAATGTTCCAGTGGTAGGGGTGATCGAGAACATGAAGATGGGAGAATCCACGTTTATTCGAGAGCGAATAAGAGAGATCGACCTGAAATATCTTGGAGAGATACCATTCGATCATGCACTCGAGGAAGCCATCGGAGACCCAAATAGATTCTCTAAGACCGTATTTGCTGAGAGAATCAGGGAGATCCTAGAAATGAACGATTACCTTAAGGGCTCTTGAGTCCCGGAGCCTAGAAACCTTTAAACTATACTCTCTTCTTTATAGAAAAGAGGATTGAGGAATACCTCCTAAGAAGGAATAGTTATGGGGCTGCTTAGGTGGGCTCAAATTAGATCGCCTTGGATCATACATTTTAATACTGGCGGATGTAATGGATGCGACATAGAAGTTGTAGCTGCCTTCACTCCAAGATTTGATGTCGAGCGCTTCGGCATTCTCCTTAAGGGAAGCCCGAGGCATGCTGACATACTCGCAGTCACAGGTCCCGTAACCCTTCAGGTTAGGGATAGGCTTGTAAGGATCTATGAGCAGATGCCTGAGCCAAAATACGTTTTGGCTATAGGGGCATGTGCATGCAGTGGAGCGCCATTCAAGGATTGCTATAATGTCCTAGGAGGGGTCGATGAGGTTCTCCCAGTAGACGTTTATGTTCCAGGATGTCCACCTAAGCCTGAAGCCATAATTGACGGCGTAGTAAAGCTCATTCAAAAGATCAAGCGTGGCGATGCTAATGGAAGAGGATGAGATATTATCCGAGTTGAGGAGACAACTTAAAGAAGGCATAATAGACGTAAAGGTTCCAAGGAAACGTAGGATCTTTGTTTGGATAAGAAGCGAAGCCTTTAAGAATGCAATTAGACGCCTGAAAGATATGGGATTCACGCATATATCCACGATAACGGCAGTAGACCTCAAAGAGAGCTTTGAGGTTATCTATCACTTCGCATATAAAGGCTCCATAGAATTATCCCTTAGATTCAACATTCCAAAAGAGAACCCCCGCATCCCCACGATAACGGATGTCATTCCAGGAGCAATATTGTATGAGCGTGAAGTCCACGATCTCTTCGGAATAGACTTCATTGGACATCCAGACTTGATCCCGCTGATTCTACCCGAGAATTGGCCGAGGGACATCTATCCGCTCAGAAAGGAATACAGCCTAGAAGATCTCCGCGGCTCAATACTTAAGGCTGGGAGGGATGAAAGGCGGGTTACGGCTCAATAGTTAAGGTTCCATTTGGGCCTCAGCATCCAGCCCTAAAGGAGCCGGAGCATTTCACATTCGAGGTTGATGGGGACATAATCGTTAACGTCAAGCCTAGAATAGGCTACAATCATAGAGGGATAGAGAAGGCATTCGAGAGGAGAACATACATTCAGAATATATACTTGGCTGAACGTATCTGCGGAATATGCTCAGATGCCCATACAACATGCTACACGCAGGCGATAGAGGATCTTCTGGGCATCGAGGCCCCGCCAAGGGCGAAGTATATACGTGTGATAATAGCCGAGCTCGAGAGGATCCACAGCCATTCATTATGGCTTGGAATAGCTGCTCATGAGATAGGCTTCGATACGCTCTTCATGTATCTGTGGCGTGACAGAGAGACCGTAATGGACATGCTTGAGTTCATATCTGGGAATCGAGTTCACTACGCAATGAATACTATAGGAGGGGTCCGAAGGGACATACCATCGGAGATGACCCCAAAGATAAAGGATGGCCTGGACTTCCTAGAGAAGAGGATCAAATATTATATCAAGACTATAAGTTCGGATAGGACGATCCAAAAAAGAACAGTGGATGTCGGTATTCTAAAGCCTAAAGACGCGATTGAACTCTGCGCCGTAGGTCCAACCTTACGTGCAAGCGGAGTAAAGAATGACGTGCGTAGGGACGATCCGTATGCAGCCTATGACGAGATACCATTTAATGTAGTAACTCATGATGGATGCGACGTATTTGCCAGGATAATCGTAAGATGCGAGGAGATGCTTGAAAGCATAAATATGATACGCTACGCCCTTGATCACATGCCTGCAGGCATGTTACGCGTTAGGGTTCCAATGGCTGTAGAACCAAACGAGGCGGTCTCTAGGGTTGAAGCTCCAAGAGGCGAGCTTATCCATTATGCAAGGTCTAATGGAACGGCTAGGCCTGAACGCTATAAGGTTAGAAGCCCAACACTAGCGAATATTCCAGCCCTATGCAAGATGCTGATGGGACAGCATGTAGCCGACATACCGATAGTCCTAGCTGGAATAGACCCATGCTTCGCATGCATGGATAGGCTTGCCCTCATCGATGTAAACACGGGAAGAAAGAAGATCTTAGACTTCAACTCCCTAAGAGAGAATATACGGAGGATGAGGGGGAATTGTCCATAATACTGGAGGCGATAAGACAGATCTTCAAGTCTCCGATCACTCTCAAATATCCATTCGAGAAGACAGATGTGCCCAAGGATTTCAGGGGACGTCCAGTTTGGAACATGCAGAAATGCGTTGGATGTGGACTATGCAGCCGCGTATGCCCCTCCGGCGCGATCGAGATGATAGGGAAGGGCCTAAAAGCCGAGATAAAACATTACGTTGACAGATGCATATTCTGTGGGCAATGCTCCGAGAGTTGCCCAAGAAACGCCATAACCATGACCGACGAATTTGAGCATGCTGGCTATGACCGTGAGAAAATGATTTATGAGTATAGGAGAGAAAGTTAAGTCTGAGTGGAGATCATGAAGACTTCTAGGGATCTAATCGCATATAATGACCTAAAAAAGATGATAATTGAGCCGGGGTTCTGCAATCTCTGCGGTGCATGCGAAGCCGCTTGCCCCGTGCATGCCCTAAAGATCGAGGATAGAAGCCTCAAATACACGCATGACTGCACAAACTTCATGGAGTTCTGTCCAATATGCTATGACATCTGCCCCTTCACCGAGGCGCTTCTACTCGAGACGTTAGGATTCGTCTCTGGAGCTCCGAACAGAACTGAGAGCATAGGATACTATCGGAAGATAATCCTAGCGCAGGCCGTCGATGAGAGAATGAGGGAGATAAGTCATAGCGGAGGGGTTATCACGGCACTACTCATGCATGCGATCAAGACTGGATTTATAGATGGCGCCATAACATCAGAGAGCGAAAAGGAGACCCCAATAAGGATTAAGCCATTACTGAGTCTCGTTCCAGACGATCTATTATCAGCAGTTGACTACGAATATTTCCCATCATCAGTCGCCAAGGCCTTCGGAAGGGCGGTTCACGAATACGGCAAGACGAAGATAGCCTTTGTTGGAACGCCATGCCACGTCAGGGCAATCAGAAAGCTTGAAGCTTGGGAGCATAAGATCATGAATAGCCTAAAGATAGTTATAGGCCTAATATGCCTCTGGAGTTTCTCCTTTCCTAAACTCACAAAATACCTAAAGGAAGCATATAATATAGATGCAAGCGATATCCTAAGGATCGACCTTGACAAGAAGTATGATGTTTCCATGAAGGATGGAAGGATTATATCAATCTCCATACCCGAAATTGAAGCACACACGCTTAGCGTCTGTAAGATGTGCGAGGACTTCACATCCGAACTCGCCGACATCTCAGTTGGAGGAGCTCATCCACTTAAAGACTGGTCAATAGTCATAATAAGAACCGAAGTAGGCGAGGAGATATTTGAGGACGCTGTAAAAGCGAATGTCATTCGGACTAGGAAGATAGAGGAGAGACCGGATGTTTACGCTCACTTCGTAGAGATGGGTCTCCTAAAGAAGAGGTATGCCGCTGAGGAGATAGAGAGGAGAAAGAGATGCGGAGAGCCTGTTCCTCCAGTATATATTCGCATGCTTGAGCTCCTACCCCGCGAGATAAGCCTACTCTCAAGCCTTAGAGCTGAGCATATAATGACAAGGGAGATAATAGCTGTTAGGCCTGAATATACCGTTGAGGATGTTCTAACGTTAATGACCAAGCATCATCACATGGGCTATCCAGTTCTAAACGAGAGGGACGAGCTCGTTGGGATAGTGACTTTCGACGATGTATCCAAGGTTCCAGCCTCAAAACGCAAGGAGACCCTAGTTAAGGATATAGCCCATAAAAGGCTGGTAACGGCATACCCAAACGAGTCAGCAATGGCCGTCTATGAAAAGATGAGTGAGCATAAAATCGGGAGGATACTGGTTGTTGACAGAAGAAACCCCAAGAAATTGCTTGGAATAATAACCAAGACTGATATTATGCATGTTTTAAGATGGCCTATGAGAAGATAAGAGCCGATCGGCCGAAAAGCATGACATAGCGTAGGTCGCCTTCCAGAGATGCTGCTGCTCCGAAGATTCCTGAATGCTCTGCTACTGCTACTTACACTCTCAAGCCTTGTCCATGCAGGGTCATCGGCTGCTCAAATATACCCAATCAAGTTCACTGTTAAGCCAGTAGCAGTAGTCTACTCATTAAGGTATGCCCAGATTAATATTGCGGAATCCCATTATGCCTTGCTTGCAGTTCAGTACTCCCTTTTACTCGCCGGATTTCCATACAAGATAATTGATGAGCAGAATCTTTTACACATGGACCTGTCAAAGTATTCATGCCTAATCTTCCCATATGCCCGCTATCTCAGCAGAAATATCTCTACGTCCTTTTTAGATGCGCTTGCTGAATGTCTCAAGTCCGGAGGCTCATTCATCTGCTTTGGAATACCAGCATATCGTAGAGGAAACGTTTCGCTCTACATGGATGATTGGATGAGATTTTATGGGAGAATCTTCGGCTTGCAGAGTGTCTCCTTTAGATTTGGAAAGGATTTCACCGTCTTGGCAGAGAAGCATAAAATAACATCGGATCACCTGGGAGACAGGATTCCACTGGAAGATATAAGCTACGATTACATAATCTTGAGTTCATCATCGAATGCATCCGTCCTCTTACGGACGAATATGGGAGACATCTTGGCCGTGGCATCAAGGTATGGAGGCGGCCGGGCGGTTCTATTCACCCTCTCAGCTTCAGACAGCCTCTTCCAGAGGACAAGCATCATGCTTAGGTCGATTCAATGGTGCATCTTCGGAGATCTCACTCCAGTAGGTCTAAACTTGGCTTGTGGAAGGGTTATCTGGATGCTCAATATCGACGCCGACTGGTCCGCCGATAGAGATGCAACTGGAAATGCCCTTGCATGGCTTCTAAGGAGATCCGAAAAGAATTGTTTCACTTTCTCTTGGGCCGTCATAACCGGAAATTATAGTGGATTAAAGAAGACCATCGATTGGCTCTCACTGAGGGATCTATTCAACGCCTCGTTAGAGGCAGGCGTTGAATTTACAAGTCACACAGTTCATCATCCAGTTTGGAGAAACATTACGAGTAAAGAGAGAGTTATGTTCGAACTTGCCCAGAGCTATAGGGATATCGCCGGAAATCTAACTAGAATCAGCGGCCTGCAAGTTCCGGATGGAATGTTCCCGATCGAGTATTATCCGCTCATAAGGAAGGCCGGGTATGAATATGCTATCCAAACATTCGCCTACCCATTTCTGCGCATGGTTGGGATTCAGCCTTTACAGAACAACTCGATCTTCATATTCTGGAGGAGCACAAAATCAGACTATTACTATTTTGATCTCATGAAGTACTCACCCGAAGAAGCCTTTAGGATCGAGAAGAAAAACTTCGATTGTTTCTATGCTTTAGGTCATTCGGCCCCCTACCTGCTATTATGGCATGATTATAGCCTAATCAATAAGACTAGAAGAGCAGTCTTCCTTAAAGTTCTGAGGTATGAGTATGCCGATAGAGTTGATGTCTCCTCGATGACCGCCACGGAATTCATCCGTAGATTTGAGGCATGGGAGAAAGTTAAGATCAGGATCACATACATGCCCGATTTGATAAAAGTTCGGCTGGACACGCATGATGTTCCGGAGGAATACCTGCAATATCTGTCATGTATGTGCCTGAGGATAGATGGAAAAACGATAAGTAATGTCGAATTCATGAATAGATCCTACCCTCTATTCTCGGATGATTATGTGATCCTTCCCGAGCTAGGGCATGGAAGATACGAGTTCAAGATTAAATTTGGCAATCCCCCCTCTCCGCATGTAATCCATCTGACCACATGCAGGATCCTCTCCGCGGAATTAAAGGATGCTGACATACTGCTGAATCTATCGAGATTATGGGATAACAATGTCAGGATATGTCTGGTGGGCGGGTCATCTCTGATAGTGAATGGCTCGAAGATTAAACTTGAAAAGAGCGGAGGGGTCTCGGTTGGATACTTAACATTTAAGGCCGTGGAGATCCCAAGGGTGAAAGTTATAGAAGCATACGAGTATCTCAAGGGCTTCTTGATCGGCTTGATCTTGGCCTTTCTGCTTGTAGGCTTAGTTTTGATAAGGAGTAGAAGGGGCAAAAATGAATCTTAGGAGAGGATTGTCCAATCTACTTTTTCCTCTACAGTTCGGTTAAGCGTGATCTCAGCTATGTTCCTCCCGCCCTCAATGATCTTTCTTGAGTTATTTATGATAAGCCTTAGGATAGCTGATATGTTCGGGTCGAGCTTCTTAGATGATAGCATGATGACTATATCATTCTCCAATCTGGTAGTCGCCTGATACTGGGAGATCAGCCTATCAGCTCCCTCATAGTCTCTTCTGAAGAGGACGTTCAGAGCCTCCTCAAAGAATCTATGTGCCTTTGAGTTAAATTCCAAAATCTGCATATATAGCTCCTCATCTAAAGAACGATTCAGCAGAAGCATCTGATCCTCTATCATATTCTGCACCGTCTGGATATTATTCGCGATGTTCAATGCGTTATCGGCTATCTCCTTAATCACATTCGCGATTATCCTGTAACCCAAGAATTCCTTTGGGCTCTTAAATCCTAAAGCCTCAGGATCCTTCCGCTCCAAATAATATTTTAGCTGACGTATCACGTAGAGATTAAGTCTCTCAACATCATTACATGTCTCAGAGATTATCTCGATTGTATGCCTATCACATTTTCGAAGAGCCGAGATGGCCTCTTTATTCGCTGAAAGCGCGAGTATGGCCATTCTTCTAATGGCCTGATCAACGGGAAAATCCGGGTGGTCAATAAGGATCTGCAGGGTGATCTCATTGTCGGTTTCCCGGATTATCTCGGATCCAAGCAGTAGATTCTTGCTTAGATGCCTTATCGCGGTTTTATACTCTGGAGGAACCTTACTCTTAAAGCAGATATGTATTATATCTGCGCTGACAACATATAATGATCTGATCATGCGGCATACAGATTCAATATCACTCTCAGCCCCAACGTGAATCCTAAATTCCCTTTGAGTCCTTTCCTCCCTCTCCTTTTTATCAAGAATCTTCCTCGGAATAAGAAGAAGAGATTGATCGTCCTGCACTATTACTGCAATGTGATCTCCCTTATCCAAACCCGCCTCCTTAACCCATTCTCTAGGGAGAGTTAAAATAAAGGATCCCTTCCCCACCCGCTGGATCTTCCTATACTCCAGTTTCTTCATCATCTTCATCATTCCATATATTTTTTATTTATACTCTTTATCAATCTACATGTGCCTTTTCGCTATATAATTACCTCGGGATAGAATTACATATATTGTGATTCCATTAATTCCGGATTTTACCGGATGAGGGATAGTAATGCGAATATGCTGATCGCCGTGAATCGCACATCAGCCGAAACGGCTTTCTCGCATCTAGAGTAAAGATTTTGGGAGGATCTATCTGGGACATGCATATAGCCCTCAGTGTCCGAGATGATAAGACCTCAATGAATGCTCAATATTCTTCTAAAATCCTACAACGGCAAATATGAAAGGATCGATCTATACGATGTGAAGGGGCAAAGATGCTCCTGTCTGGAGGAGGGGATTTGTCAGATAAGGTCGACGCGATCCTCGTGTTAGACTACGGCGGGCAATACTGCCTCCTCTTAGCCAGAAGGGTCAGAGAATACAAGGTATACTCCGAGATAGTCCCATGCGATATAGCTCCAAACGAAATTAAGGGTCTGAATGAATACTTCAACGTGAAAGGATTAATCCTATCCGGTGGGCCCTCAAGCGTCTATCAGAGGCAGCCCTTTCCAGGTCTAGGATTAGCCGTCAGGGTGACGGAGAAGTTACCGGAGAGAAGGTTGAACTCTTGAGAAGAGCGGATAAGATAGTGTCTGAAGAGATCGAGAGAAGCGGGCTTAAAGGAAGACTGTGGCAATACTTCGCCGTCCTAGCGAATATAAGGAGCATGGGAGTGAAGGGCGATGCGAGGGCATACGGCTATACTATAGCCATTAGAGCTGTTGAAAGTAAGCCAGCCATGACCGCTAGCTTCGCAAAGCTCCCATACGAAATACTCGAGAGAATATCGACGAGAATAACAAATGAGCTGCCGCAGGTAACGAGGGTCGTATATGGCATTACACATAAGCCTTCGGCGACAATAGAGTGGGAATAACCCGCAAATTAAAAATTAAGATGACAAGTACATAGATTCAGCATTAAAGTTCGGATGGGATTATCGGATTGTCTGGAAGATCCAAGCCGTCAATTAAAAAGTTGGGCACTGTCGACTGTGACATGGTTGAGACGACGCCTATAATATTCCGGGATAGGCTTTACCTCTTCGAGTATGTCCGCCCAAACTACTGGCAGAATAAGACTGGAAACTCATATTTCCGCTTTATAGATGTAGAGGTGGATAAGCCTATCTCGGCCTTCGCTTGGGGCTATCATCTAGGCAGTGCATACGTGGAGGATGATGTTGTATTCGTCTATGGAGTCGAGAGGTGGGGAGGGTCGGAAATAAGGGTATTTTGGTCAAGAGATCTCAAGGATTGGTCTTCTAAGCTAGCGTTGAAACTGCCGGGATGGGGCATATACAATAACTCCGTATGCATGGGCAGGGATGGCTATGTGATGGCGATAGAGATAGGCGAACCTAAGGAGGTGGTAGGCATCCGCTACACAATATACTTTGCCGAGTCAGAGGATCTCATCAATTGGAGACTAGCCCCGCTGGATCACGTCTATTCTAAAGATCGTTACACTGCATGTCCAGCCCTTCGCTTCCTTAACGACTATTACTACATGATTTACCTCGAGGCTAAGCCCGGCCCGAGATATGAGCCTCACATCATACGCTCAAGAGACCTGACTAATTGGGAGAGCAGTCCATACAACCCCGTCATGTCTCCGTCCGAAGAGGATAAGAAGATCGCGAATCCAAAATTGAGCGAGGATCAGCGTAGAAGGATACGTGAAGCCGTAAACATCAACAACTCCGATGTCGATCTATGCGAATTCAGAGGTGAGACTATAATCTATTATAGCTGGGGTAATCAGCAGGGAACAGAGTTCTT
>QMXE01000018.1 GCA_003661975.1 Candidatus Bathyarchaeota archaeon | reverse complement strand
TGCATGCCAAGGCATATCCCAAGCAGCGGAACGCCGTTGCTTGTCAGTCTGATTATATCTTCTCTCAATGGCCCTAGATTTTTCGCTCCGGCCTTGAAGTTTCCAACTCCGGGCAGAACTATTCCGTCATACTCGCAGCCTTTAATACTCGATGTTACCTCAACGTTTAATCCAATCTTCTGTAATGAATGCTTTATGCTGAAGAGGTTTCCAATTCCGTAATCTAACACTGCAACCTTCATTTTAGAGAGCTCCCTTTGAGCTTGGGATTCCCTTTCTTCTCGGATCGAGAGAGACTGCCTGCCTAAGCGCGATCGCAAGGGCCTTAAATGCAGCTTCAACCTTGTGGTGATCATTCGATCCATACTGAATCCACAAGTGAATGTTTGCACGTAAAGCAGTCGCCATGCTCTCTATGAAGTGAATGATATCCTCAGTAGGCGTATCTTCTATCTCAAATCCTCCAAGTTTCAGATCTATCTTAGCATATGGTCTTCTAGATAAATCTATTGAGGCAAACGCCAATGAGCAGTCCATGGGCACCATCGCGTATCCAAATCTCCTTATGCCCTCCCCGCTTCCCAAAGCCTTCAGTAGAGCCTCTCCTAGGCATAGGGCCGTATCCTCAATTATGTGATGCTTCAGATCCCCCTTTGCCTGAACGATTATGTCGATGAGGCTATGCGTCGCCAAGCTCCTAAGCATATGGTTGAAGAATTTTATATCCGTATTTACGTCAGCAATGCCTGTTCCGTCGAGATTCACCTTCACATATATCTCGGTTTCATCCGTCCTTCTGGAGACCTCGCCTATCCTCAACTCATCATCCTCCTTAATTCCTCCAATATTAACGGCAACTCGTTAACCGTGGGCAGGATCATGTCGCATTTATGCTCTAGAAAGGCCCGGAGGGCATCTTCTTCAACGGCCGTATAGCGATAAACACCTGCAAAAATAAACTTTCCGTTTCTCCTCGAGGCTTCACGAGCCATAAGGACATCTTCAACGGAGTCTCCCACATAAATCATGCGTGATCCTTCAAGTCCTTCTGATGCTCTTAGAAGCGAGAATGGATGAGGCTTCCTCAGGCATCTTCTAAATGAACGTTCAGCCTCTTCAACATCATCCAGAAAGATTAGAGCTTCGGAATTAAACTTCTCAATCAGACCGTTAAGTATGTATTCTGCAGGTTCACGCCTGCTCCCCGAGGCTATCCCCAAATTCCTCCTCCCCAAAAGTAAGATTAGAGAATCTAGGGTTTCAGGCTTAATTATGAGCCTCCCATTATCTATGAGTCCAGATCCATTATTAAACTGCGGGGAGATTCCATAAACTTTCCTAAAGAGGGATGCACCGCAGAAGAATTCTTCAAAGACAGTTGCAATTATACTCTTTCCAACATTCTCTTCGCCGTGGAGAAATTCTCTGAGCAGGGTATAGAATTTTCGGAAATCTTGGCTCCGCCCATAGATCCTCAGCAGATTCTCATCGACCGATCTTCTCCCAGAAGAGTCTAGAAGCCCAGTGAATTCCCTTAGCCTCTTAATCATCTCTTCAATGAGAGCATCATCTAATATGCATGGCTCTTTGCTCATATATTCCTTAACTGCCATAAGCCTTCTGAATGGAGATCCCTCATTTTTAGCAGTAATGCCTTCATAGATGCGCTTGCGGCTCTCTTTGGGCAGATGGCTCAACATAAACATAAGGATCCCATATACCGTGTCCCAGTCATTATTGAAGCCTCCTGTCCTTCTGAAGAGATGTATGATCTCATTTGAGATCCAATTTTCAGGCAGATCCCGGCCAGTTATGCACTCAAAAATGTAAGATACAGACTTGGATATCGCCCTATTATACGAGTCTCTCACATCTATTAGAACTCCATCGCAATCAAAGATCACCCCTTCAACGTATCTAATTATGTCTGCACGATCCCTCCGAACGAAGATTTCTCCATTTTCGGAGCTGAACCTCAAATATTCCATGCGCATCATTCTATGGTCTCCTTTAAGGCCTCTAGGAAGCGATTAATCATTGGCTGAGGAGCAACAGTGACCCGTAGACAGTTCCTATAATTTAAGACTTTACCGATATCTCTGATTATTATGCCCCTTTCTAGAAGTTTACTGTAGACTGCCTCGGATGGAACATTAACCTGAAATAGGACGAAGTTTGTTTTTGAATCGAAGGCATGAACTCCCTCAATTCTATTTAGCCGTTCAATGAGCCTTTCACGTTCCTCTCGAAGCCTTCTAATAGACTCATTTATTACCTCTAAGTGCTCTAAAATTTTATTCGCTGCCTTAACGGCTATTAGGGAGACGCTGTATGGCATCTGAAATTTTTCATTCATAACCTCTGCTAATTTGCTGTTGGTGATTGCACATCCGATTCTTAGCCCTGCCAAGCCAAAAACCTTAGAGAACGTTCTGAAGACCATCAGATTATCGAATTCGTCAATTAGATCTACAATTGAGCCTCTTGAAAAATCTATGTATGCCTCATCAACGGCTACTAGACCATCGAATTTCTCGGCTAAATATTCAATTTCACTGCGGCTAAACTGATTTGCTGTGGGGTTGTTTGGCGAGCATAAGAAGATCATTTTTGTCTTGGATGAAATGGCGCTTAGCATGGCCTCCAAATTTAGGGAGAAGTCTTCTTTGAGGGGGATTGGCTTATAGATCGCACCTTGGATCTCAGTGCATCTCTTATATATCGAGAATGTCGGGGAGATCGCCAATGCCTCATCTCCATATTTAAGAAACATTCTGCATGCAATATCGATCAGCTGATCACTTCCAGTCCCTATTATTATGTGATCTGGGCTGATACTCACGTATTCGCTAAAGGATGCCTTGAGTTCTTTGATCTCATCCCTCGGGTATATTCTAGGATCGACTTCCTCAACTATTTCCTTAAGCAGTTCTCTCAGGAAATCTATTGGAACAAAGAAGTTTTCATTTGAGTTCAATTTTATAATCTTAGAGGGATCCACATTTAGTTTCTTGGCTAAGCCCTCTATAGTTTCCCCTACATCATAGCCGCTCAGGCTTTTGGCATCCTCTAGAACCCTCCTTATGATAGCCTTTTCATGTCTACTCACTTCTAAATCTCCCCTCAACTGCAAATGAATGATTAATTAAGCCCTCACTCTCGGCTAATATCCTCACCTTATCTCTGACATTCATAAGCCTGCTCTTGGATGATTCAACTATATAGAAGTGCCTAATGAAGTCTAGAACTGAGAGTCCAGAGTAGATGCGGCCGAATCCTCCAGTTGGGAGAACATGGATCGTTCCCAGACAATAGTCGCTTGCAGCTACAGGAGTATAAGCTCCAACTAGTACTAGCCCCGCCGATCTAATCTTTTCCGCGATTTCCCATGCATCTTCAGATATGATCTCGAGGTGTTCAGGAGCGAACTCATTAATTATCCTTATAGCCTCCCTCATGTCCTCGCAGATGACTATTAATCCGTTACTGCTGAGATTCTCTAAGATAACCTGACCATTAGGCAATGAATCGATAAGTTCGCTAAGTATTCTCACCACATTTTCGGCTAATATACTAGAGGTAGTCACAAGAACAGATGATGCACCGGCATGTTCCGCCTGAGAGATCATATCAAGTGCAATAATGTATGGGTCAGCCTTCCCATCCGCTATGATGGCTATCTCACTAGGTCCAGCCGGAACATCGATAGGCAGATCCTTAGAGACGAGGATCTTAGCAGCCTGAACATAAATGTTGCCTGGACCGAATATTTTCTCAACACGGCGGATGGTCTCGGTTCCATATGCGAGAGCCGCGATTGCCTGAGCGCCGCCAAGCTTATAGATCTCATTTACTCCGCAGATATCGGCGGCCACGAGTATTGAAGAGGCCACTTCACCATTCCTATTTGGCGGTGAGCAAATAGCGATTTCCGAAACTCCAGCTATCTTTGCAGGAGTTACCGTCATGATCAGAGTGCTTGGGTAGTTCGCTCTTCCCCCGGGAACATAACATCCAATCCTGTGGATAGGTGATACGCAAACCCTTATTCTGATCCCCTTCTCCTTAAGTGTAAATCTTAGTCGATTCAGAATCTCTCTTTGAAGGGGTTCTATGCTGGATTTTGAATATTCAATAGCTGAGATCAGCCTATCATCTACTCTCTCGTATGCCCTTTCTATCTCTTCCTTATTCACCCTTAGATCTTCCGGAGAGAGCCTTACTCCATCGAATTTCTCCGTGAAGTCTATTAGGGCGGAGTCTCCTCTTCTCCTAACCTCCTCTATTATCGCCTCTACCCGCTCTATTATCTTAGGATCGATTCCCTTTCTGTTAGGCCATCTTCCCTCAAAGACGTCCCGTGGAAGAGAATGGCCCTTGAATACTCTAATCTTGATCTTTCCGTTCAACATCTTCATCTCCAAGATCTACTTCGTCAAGCAGTAGGACTTGGCGTGGCTCATATACGACTAGTCCCTGAGCGAGGCTTCTAAGCGTTGGAAGGATCTCTAAGAATCGATCTTTCTCGATCACTGTGTTCACAGAGAACCATCCCTTCTCAGAGAGCGGAGAGATCGTTGGTCTCCGAAGAGCCGGCAGGCTCTCCAAAAGCCTATTAAGGTTACTCTCGTGCACATTAACGAATATATGGAGCTTCTTTCTCCCATCAACAACTCCCTTCAGAAGAGTTAGGATGTCATAGATCTTCTCTCTCTTCTCGGGATCCCTCAGCGAATCCTTATTCGCTATTAGGATTGCTGTCGACTCCATAACTGTATCTATTGGCTTCAGATAGTTCCTTTCGAGGGTTGTTCCAGTCTCGGCAACATCGATTATTGCATCGGCATTTTCCGGAGGCTTAGCCTCAGTCGCCCCGAAAGAGAGAAGCAGCACTACCTTCTCATTCTCGCCCTTTCTCCACCAGGGAGTCACCATGATGGGATCGGCCTCACCATAGAGGCTCCTGTATATCGGGTTCCTCTTGATGTAATCCGCTGAGATATTGAGGTATTCAGTTGAGATCCTTAACGGAGAATTCCTTTCTGAGAATTTCCTAAGCAGATCAGAAAGTGAATTCACGTCTCTCCAAGACTTTGGAACGGCCAGAACTAATCTAACATGAGAATACTCGAGGTTCAATAGGACTTCCACGTCGGCTCTATTCTCGTATAGCCAGTCAAGCCCAGTAATTCCTAGATCCTGAAGGCCTTCACTCACAAACATTGGGATCTCCTGGGGCCTCAGAACTCTAAGTTCTATCTGTGGATCATTTATTGTCGGCCTATAGGAGTATTCGTAGCCTGATATTGAGTATCCCGCTTGTCTAAGCATGTTTATTGTCGGCTCGGCTAGATGCCCCTTTGGAATCGCTAATCTAACTGTCTTCATAATCCATCACCATAATGCCTTTGGATCCAAAAATGGATGACATTGAGGTGGGAAGAAGGAGCTTGGAGTATCCTAGAGAAGCGGATGAACTAAAGCCTAAAATGGATATGCAATGATCATAAATGAAGGCAGACGCCTCTTGTGAACTTGATCCCTCACTTTACTCCCTCGAAGGAATAATGCATATGCTTAGCGCATATAAAGCTTTTCCCATATAGCCCAAAAGCGCGGATCACTTCATATACTTCTCTAGTGCCGTCTTAACATCTAGGCCTTCATGAACTATTCCGCAGAGAACCCGAACCATCTTCGTTGGATTTTCATGCTGAAAGACGTTTCTTCCAGCAGCTACTCCAGCCCCTCCGGCACGCACAGATTCATAGACCATTTGGCAGAACTCCTCTTCGGTCCTCGTCTTTGGGCCGCCAGCCATCACAACCGGAACTGGACATCCCTTAACGACCTCTCTGAAGGTCTCCTCGCTTCCCGTGAAGTTCGTCTTAACAATGTCGGCTCCAAGCTCGGCTCCTACGCGGGCTGCATGCTTAACAACTTCAACGTCATAGGGATTCTTGATCCTCTCCCCTCTCGGATAGACCATTGCAAGCAGGGGCATGCCCCACTCCTCGCATATCCTAGCGACTGATCCGAGAATCCTCAATTGTGCAGGTTCGGTCTTTGATCCAACGTTTATGTGAACTGAAACTGCATCTGCCCCCATCTTTATTGCCTCTATAACGTCTGCAACTAGGACCTTATCGTTTGGGTCGGGACCTAAAACTGTGCTTCCAGATAGATGCATTATTAGGCCTATATCCCTTCCATATCCCCTATATCCGGCTCTGATTATACCCTTGTGGAGGAGAACGGCATTCGCCCCTCCCTCAGCAACCTGATTCACTATCAACTTCATGTCCTGAAGTCCCTGAATCGGCCCCATAGTCAATCCATGATCCATCGGTATTATAACGGTCTTCCTCGTATTCCTGTTCATTATTCGATCCATACGTATCCGTTTCCCTATCTCAGTCAAATCGAACACCTTTATCCTTCTGGAATTTTACATTGCAATCAAGAAATCTTCGCTTAATGAAATAAAAAATTTAATGTTGAGACGCGGATCCTTCACAAGCTTTATATATGGCATCATCGTAGAAACGGAGATTCGGAGAATACTCAATTGAAGAGTATAAATGCTCAGAACGTATTTGATGCGGCGTACACCGAATATTTCTTTACTTATCTTAGTGCTTATTATATGACATTTTAAGAGGAAAGGGCTGTAAACACTTTTTGGCTCTTTCCTCTTTTTGGGGGTTATTTGGCATGAATGGAGAAAAGAATGAAAAGGATGTTCAACGCCTTGTCGTTAAATTCGGCGGGTCAAGCCTGTCTGATGGCGCTAAGATATCCAGAGCCATAAACTCCGTTATAAAGAAAGCCAAAGAAGGAACTCAAATAGTAGTTGTAGTCTCAGCTATGGGGAAGACCACTGACTTTCTGATTGAGACAACGATGCAGGCATGTGGTGATGCCCCATCCGATGAGATGCTTGACGACATATTAGCGATGGGAGAGAGGACAAGCGCTAGAATCTTCTCCGCCGGACTGAAAAGTCACGGATGGAAAAGTGTATATCTAGATCCAGATGATCCTAACTGGCCAATAATAACCGATGATAGATTCAATGATGCAAGACCCATTCTGAATGTCTGCGAAGAGAATATCCGGAAGGTTATAGAGCCAATGCTCGAGGACGGAGTAATCGTCGTAGTTCCGGGCTTCATAGGAAAGACCCCAGACGGCAGAATAACAACTATCGGTCGAGGCGGAAGCGACATAACGGCCTTTATACTCGCGGGGGCATTACGGGCTGATCAAGTCATACTGGTCACGGATGTTGAGGGAATAATGACGGCTGATCCAAAGATAATCAAGGCGGCTCAGCGGCTCAATGAGATCAGCATGGATACGCTTGTAGGTCTAGCGGATTCAGGAACAAAATTCATTCATAAGAAGGCTCTCAGATATAAAAGTCCAGACATAGATGTGAAGGTCATCAGCAATTCCGCGGGCAGCCTTGACTCTGAAGGAACGATAATTCGAGGGAGTTTTCCAGACGAGATCATAATTGATTCTTACCGGAAACCAGTATTTGCAGTCACGATTGCTGGTGAAAAAGCTTCAGAATCATTTGATACATTAGTCAGCGTGCTCGAGGAGATCCGGAAGGCAAGCGTTCCGCTTCTTGGAATGTCAATAAATTATAACTCGCTGATCCTGTATTTGCCGATGAATAGGACTGATGAATTATTAGAGGCTCTCCACGCGATCGTGCTTAAAGATGAGAGGGCATTAGCCCTTGCAGTTAGGAAGAATCTGGCCTTCATAAGGGTTAAGGGTGTTGGATTAGAGGAGACTCCGGGAGTAATAAGCAGAATAACAGATGCATTAAACTCCGCAAAAATAAACATTTACGGAATATTCACGATTACATCTAGCGTTGAACTCTTTGTAGATTTGAAGGATAAAGATAGGGCTATACAACTGATAAGAAAAGCCCTAAAAGATGATAGTCAAGCAGGATAGGAGTGAAAATAGGATGAGGGAGTTCTGGATAAGAGTCGATCCGTCAATCCCAGACGAGAAGAAGAAAGAGCTCATCAAGAAATCTTCAGAGCTGGCATCCGCTTTCCTAGTCGATCCAAGCGACATCGATATTGCAAGGGAAAACGGCGCTAAAACCATCGTATCCGCATCCGAGAGGGGAGATATACTTCTGGTGGACTCCTTAAGAAGCATCAAAGCGGCTAAAGAAAAGAATAGAACAGTGTGTATTCGCGTCTTGGTCAAGGATAAGGGAGATGAGAGAAGGATAATATCGGCCGCTGAATCATCAGCCGATTATATAATTGCAGAATGCCAAAACTGGAAGATAATACCATTAGAGAATCTCATAGCGGCACTGCATGGTAAGGCTAAGCTCATGGCTCTAGTATCGACAGCGGATGAATGCAAAACAGTCCTTGAAACTTTAGAGATAGGAGCGGATGGGATAGTCGCAAATACGACTGGGATCAAAGAGATCAAAAAGATGCATAATATAGCGATGGAGGTTAAAACGCGGAGATCCGAGATCGAATCTTCAGAGCGAATAACGCTTATTCCAGCCGAGGTTTCTGAGGTAAAGCCAATAGGCTTAGGCGCAAGGGCATGCGTGGATACCTGCGACCTACTAAGAGAGGGCGAAGGAATGCTTGTTGGATGTCAATCGTCTGGGCTTTTCCTCGTGGAGGCTGAGGTTCATAAGACTCCATTCGTCGATCCAAGGCCATTCAGAGTAAATGCAGGGGCAATCGCTCTCTACATACTCTCACCCGGCGGGAAGACGAAGTACTTATCTGAGCTCAAGGCCGGAGATGAAGTTCTCATCGTTGACCGTGAGGGAAGAAGCAGAAATGTAAATGTATGCCGAGTGAAGGTTGAGTGGAGGCCGCTGCTCCTCATAGAGGCTAAATGTCAAGGAAAGACGGTAAAGACGATACTGCAGAATGCAGAGACGATAAGGGTGATGACCGAGGATGGAAGCATATCAGTGAGTGAACTCAAGCCTGGAGATAAAGTCTTGGTGCATATCGAGGAGGGAGGAAGACACTTTGGAACCCTAGTGAAGGAAGAGAGGGTAATTGAGAGATGAAGCCTAAGATCTGCGTCTCCCTAGCGGCTGAAAAGCCCTCGTCTCTTCCAGCCATGATACAAAAGGCCGAAGAGGCAGAGGCCGACCTAATAGAGATCCGTCTGGACTACCTAAACATGGAAGCACACAAATCCATTGGGATCCTTAAGGATCTAGCCAATAACACAGCGGTTCCGATGATAGCGACTAATAGAAGATATGAAGAAGGTGGACGTAAACCTCAAGATGAGGATTCGAGAATTCAAACTTTAATCTGGGCGGCTCAGGCTGGATTCGAATATGTGGATATCGAATTGGAAGCTCCGGGAATAGAGTCGATAATAGACAATGTTAGGAGCTGCGGCTCTAAATTGATAATCTCATCCCATAACTTCATGGATACTCCTTCAGTTCAGAAAATGAAGGAGATCATCCTGTCCGAGCTTAAAGCAGGGGCTGATATATGCAAGATCGTTACAACGGCTCAAAGCATCAAAGACAACGTTAAATGCCTTCTGCTTGTGAATGAGATGAGCAAACTAACTCGCGTAGTAGCCTTTGCAATGGGGAGATTAGGCCTAATATCTAGGATCCTCTCACCGATATTCGGCGGATACTTCACATTTGCTTCTCTAACGGAGAATATGAAGACTGCTCCAGGCCAGATCACAATAGATGAGTTGAGAATGCTATATGAAAGATTAGGTGTGTATTAATGAGGATTTCAGGAGAGACTAGGGTATGTGCATTAATTGGTTATCCCGTAGAGCATTCATTAAGCCCATGCTTTCAAAACGCTGCATTTCAACATCTCGGATTGAACTTCGTGTATGTAGCATTTCCCGTTAAGGCTAGCGAATTAGGTGATGCCGTACGGGGCGTTAGATCTCTAGGATTCTACGGATTGAATGTCACTATGCCCCATAAGATCACAGTCATAAAATACCTCGATGAATTGGATGATACAGCCAAGAAGATAGGATCAGTCAATACTATACTGAATAGGAATGGAAGATTGATCGGATATACCACGGATGGCATAGGAGCCGTAAACGCCCTAAAATATAACGGTGTTGAATTGTACGGGAGGAAGATCGTTATTTTAGGAGCTGGAGGCGCTTCAAGGGCGATATCATTCACACTGGCCGAAGAAGCCGGAGAACTTGTAATCCTAAATAGAACCGTCGGAAGAGCCGAGAGATTAGCCTGTGACATAAAACGTTTGATCAGTAGATCCGTAAGGATTAGATGGGGCGGACTTACAGAGGAAAACTTAAGGGAGGAGCTGAAGGACGCTGATATATTAATCAATGCAACTCCCATTGGAATGATGCCGAATGCAGATGAGACCCCCGTTAAGAGGGACTTCTTACATCCGGACATGACGGTCTTTGATCTCATTTATCATCCACTTGAGACTAGACTTCTAAAGGAGGCTAAGAATGTAGGTGCAAAGACGATTAACGGTTTAGACATGCTTATCCATCAGGGAGCAGTCTCATTCAAGATATGGACTGGAATCGATCCGCCAGTCAACGTCATGATGAGAGCAACGGAGGAAGAGCTCAAAAGGAGGGGGGAGATTTGACGCTCACTGGAAGGGCCGTTGCCTATGGCGCCATAACAGTCATAAATGCCATCTCATGTGGACTGGGCGCGGCTTTAGGAGTGGAATTAAAGACTGAAGCATACGTGGAGCTCACGGATAGGCCTGGCAGAATCGAGGGGAAGATACTTTCAGACCCCGGAGAGAGCACGATCCTAATAGAGAAGGCCGTCAGTAAAGTGCTTGAATACTTCGGCCTACAAGATGAGTATGGGGCATACGTTGAGACGAGATCGAATATTCCAATAGCAAGGGGGCTTAAGAGCAGCAGCGTAGCGGCTAACGCTATAGTCTTGGCGGTTTTAGATGCGCTTGAAGAAGAGATCGATGATATGACAATTCTGAATTTAGGCGTCGACGCGGCAATCGATGCTGGAGTTACGATTACGGGGGCATTTGATGATGCATCAGCATCCTATTTTGGAGGGCTCACGATAACGGATAACCGCAGGAGGGAGATATTAAAGCACATACGAGACATCAAGCAATATCCAGTACTGATTTACGTGCCTGAAGGTAAGATTTACACTTCAAGATCGGATGTCAGGAGAATGAGGGTTATAGCGGATGAGGTAAGAGCTCTGCATAGAATGGCCCTCAGAGGAGACTACTGGCAAGCAATGACCCTAAACGGAATAATATACTCTGAAATATTGGGATTCGATGCTGGAACGGCAATAGATGCATTGGAGAATGGAGCATTAGCCGCCGGACTGTCAGGCACAGGACCAGCCGTGGCCGCGGTAGTTCCAGAGGAGAACATAGACGATGTCAGAGAGGCATGGAGTAAACGTGAAGGAAGGCTGATCGAGACAAAGATAAACCTGAAGAAGGCCCACGTATTGGAGTGATGTGGAATTGACGGATATAGTCGTGATGGGCTCTAAGCCCCTAAAAGGTGTTATTAGGGCTCCTCCATCAAAATCGATGACTCACCGGGCTTTCATAGCCGCTACGCTCTCCTCTGGACTCTCAATCATAAGGGATCCACTGATCTGCGACGATACAAACGCCACGATAAATGCTTGCAGAATGCTAGGCGCGAAGATAAGGGAAAGCGAGGGAGGAGTATTCGAGGTTGAGGGATGCCATAAAATTCTCACACCAGAAAATATCATAGACTGTGGGGATTCAGCCTCGACCATGCGCTTCTTAACTCCAGTCTGCGCCCTAGCAGATGGAATCTCGATCCTCACTGGCGGAGCTAGCCTACGTAGAAGGCCGATGATGCCCCTCTTAGAGGCGATGAAGCAGCTTGGAATTCAATGTTACTCTGCACGGGGAGACGGCTACCCCCCAATCATAGTCTTTGGAGGTGGAATAAGGGGTGGAAGAGCTAGCATGCCCGGAGACGTCAGCTCCCAGTTCATATCTGGTTTGCTCTTTGCATCTCCAATGGCGCAAGGAGATACTTACATCGAATTATCAACGGATCTAGAATCTAAGCCCTACGTCCTAATGACAATAGATATCCTCCACCATCATAAAATCAAAGTTGAGGTGAACTCGAGCTTTAAATCCTTCTACATACCATCCGGTCAGGAGTATGCGCCGTCAAGCCACATGATTGAGGGAGATTACTCCTCCGCATCGTTCATTCTAGTCGCCGCCGCCATCACCGGCTCAACCGTGAAGATTACGAATCTGAAGGGGGAATCAATTCAGGGAGATAGATTTATCATTGACATTCTGAGGAAGGCAGGCGTGAAGTTAGATGTTGGGGAGAACTTCGTTAGGGTTAGAGAAGCGGATAGGCCCCTTCAGCCATTCAGTGTGAACCTAAGGGATCATCCGGACCTAATTCCAGCCTGCGCTGTTCTCGCATCCTACGCGGAGGGCAAATCAGTAATCCATGGAATTAAACGTCTAAGATTCAAAGAATCCGATAGGGTTGCCGCGTTAAAGAGTGAAATCTCAAAGATGGGAGTTAAAATCCAAGTATTAGGGGATGCAATGGAGATTGAGGGCTGTGAAGAGCCGCGAGGAGCCGACTTTAACTCATATAATGATCATAGAATTGCGATGGCATGTATAACGTCTGCTTTAGGCGCTACAGGAAAAAGCATAATTCACGACGTTGAATGCATAAATAAGTCCTATCCAAACTTTATCCGGGATATAACGCTTTTAGGAGCAGATATTCTTGAACGGTAACTCGATAGGAAAGGCGCTTACATTAACTTGCTTCGGAGAAAGTCATGGAGCATGCATAGGCGCCATCATTGATGGATGTCCAGCGGGATTACCGTTAACCGAGATGGATATTCAAGCTGAACTCGACAGGAGAAAACCGGGATCAGAAGTTATAGGCACGACGAGAAGAGAGGAGGATAAAGTTGAGATATTATCGGGGGTCTTCCGCGGATACACGACCGGCGCTCCAATATGCATGATAATTAGGAATGTAGATGTGCGGTCAGAGGTTTATGAGCAGATAAGATACAAGCCGCGTCCCGGCCACGCCGATTACACTGCTTTCATCAAATACGGCGGATACAACGACTATAGGGGCGGTGGAAGATTCTCCGGTAGGATCACGACGGCTTATGTAATGGCAGGGGCGATTGCAAAGAAGATCCTGAAGATAGTCAATGTTGAAGTATTAGCCCATACGGTTCAAATAGGAGATGTAAGGGTAAACCGGGATTTATCCTATGATGATATCCGCATGAATACATACAAAAACCCTGTTAGATGCGCTGATCCAGAAGCAGCCTCACTGATGGAGAGGGTGATCCTTGAGGCCTCCGAGGAAGGAGACAGCGTTGGAGGCGTAGTTGAGGGAATAGCCCTTAATGTTCCAGCCGGGCTTGGAGAACCGATCTTTGATTCCTTAGATGCGGATATAGCAAAGATGATGTTTAATATCCCGGCAGTTAAGGGAGTCGAGTTTGGAGCCGGATTCAAAGCTGCCTCGATGACTGGATCAGAAAACAACGATGAATATGCCATAAAAAATGGGAAAATAGTGACGTTATCGAATAATTCGGGCGGTGTTCTCGGCGGGATCTCAAATGGAATGCCCATCGTGGTCCGCGTGGCCTTTAAGCCCACACCGTCAATCTCAAAAAGGCAGAGAACGGTTGATCTTGCTCAGATGAAAAATGCCGAGATAGAAGTATATGGGAGGCATGATCCATGCATAGTTCCAAGAGCAGTTCCGGTTGTGGAGGCATGTCTGGCCTTCGTCTTAGCCGATCACGCCATTAGATCACAAAAGGTGCCTCGCGTTCTAAGGAGGAAATGAATTGTTTTCAGAAATAAAAATGATTTATGTTTAGGCCCTTTTGAGGTATTCTATGGCTTCCTTTACGCTCTTGAATCCATACCTGATCTCAGAAAACTCCTTTCTTAACTCTATAACTTCCTCTCTAACCTCTGATGGCTTGCGTTTGCCCTTAATCACCTGCAACATTAAGTCGCATAGATACTTTATGTCTTCCTCTCTGAATCCCCTTCTCGTCACATCCTGAAAGCCTATCCTTATTCCTGATGGATTCTCACGGTTTCTCTGATCATCATATGGCAGTATGTTCCGGTTGAGTATTATATTTGCCTCTTCGAGCTTCTCGGCTACTACTCCTCCACCGCCAAACTCTCGGACATCAACGGCTATCTGATGAGATTCCGTGAAGCCCTTGGATTCACCAAGAACCTTCAGTCCATTCTCATACAAGTATTGCCCAGCGGCCTTCGCGTTTTTAACGGTTTGCCTCGCAAGATCCCCTCCGAAAACTCTCATTTCTAGAGCGGCTATTCCAACAGCCGGCAATCTGCCCAGATGAGTATTCGACGTGCTCAACGGAAAGATCGCATATTGAATCTTCTTTACAGCCTCCTCGGTTCTCTCATCCTTTATGTTCCCAAGGATCACTCCTCCTTGAGGACCTGGAAAAGTCTTATGCGTTGAGGATGTAATGAAGTCCGCTCCATCGGCGAATGGATCCTGAAACATTCCGCCAGCTATCAATCCGAGCACATGAGCTGCATCATAGACGATGTAGGCGCCAACCTCATCTGCCACGCTTCTAAGCTCCTTCACCGGATGTGGAAAGAGGAATAGGCTTCCCCCAAAAGTGATTATGCCGGGCTTCGCAGCTCTGATTATACTCGCCGACTTATCTGGATCAATATTCATCTCTTCAATATCGTATGCGTGATCAATATTTACTAGTCCGAGAACCATACCTGCCAATCCAGTATAGTCATGTGAGATGTGCGCCCCGCAGCTCAGGGGAGTAACAACCATCTTATTATTTTTAGTCGCTAATGAGAGGCCCTTGAAGGTTGCAAGATTCGCGTGGGTTCCGGAGACCAGACGGACATCAGCCCAGTTACACTTAAAGAGTTTTTTCATGAGATCCGTTACGCAATTCTCGATCACCGTTATGTATCTCTGCCCTTGATAATATCTCTTCTTTACATGCCCGTTAAGGTCATTTTCTCCCTCAGCATATCTGCTCTCCAAATCCATTGTTAGCCTGAGCATCTCCTTGACGGCTGGGGACTTTAAACCCTCACTTGCGATCAGATTTATGCATTCCAAGTCTCTATAGCGTTCATGCCTCTCGCTTGCCTCTATGAGTTCCAGAGCCAGATTAAAGAATTCATCCATCACATTTCAGCCCCGAACAACTTTAACGAAAAAGCAAGGAGACATATTTATCTCTTATCCTCATCGAACCCTTTCACTACGCATTTCGGAAAAAGAAATATATGGAGATGAAGATATTCTAGCCGATAATGGAATAGATGGAGGAGACCGAAGCTCCGAGGAGACCATATGTTTCTATCATGCCAGATGAAAATCGTAGATACGATTTTAGAAGTAAAATTGAGTCTGCGGAGGTTATGTCCATGAAGAAATCCAAGAAAAAGATTAGATCAGTGAAGGAGATAAACGAGAAGATTAAACGGGGAGACGTCGTCGTCCTCACGGCGGAGGAAATGATCAAGCTAGCGGAGAGCAGCGGCATAGAGGTTGCCGCTAAAGAAGTGGATGTAGTAACAACTGGAACATTCGGAGCGATGTGCAGCTCCGGAGTATTCCTAAACTTTGGGCATTCAGACCCGCCGATAAAGATGACTAAATGCTGGCTAAACGATGTCCCCGTATATAAAGGGCTTGCCGCCGTAGATGGATATCTTGGAGCAACGGCATTAAGTGAGACGCGCGGCTTCGAGTATGGCGGCGGCCATGTCATTGAGGATCTAGTCTCTGGAAAGGAGATTGAATTGAGAGCTGAATCGTACGGCACAGACTGTTATCCGCGCAGATACATCGAAACCGTGGTGACGATAGATGATCTAAATCAAGCGATCCTAGTCAATCCTAGAAATTGCTCGCAGAGATATGATGCCGCAACAAATAGCACGGATAGGGTTCTCTATACTTATATGGGGACGCTTCTGCCAAATTACGGCAACGTCACATTTTGTGGGGCTGGCCAATTAAATCCGCTATGTAAGGATCCGAATTATGAGACTATAGGTATTGGAACTAGGATCTTTCTTGGAGGGGGGATGGGCTACATTATAGGCGAGGGAACGCAGCATGATCCAAAGAGTGGATATGGCACATTAATGGTTCGCGGAGACCTAAAGAAGATGAATAGTAGATATCTGAGGGGAGCATCGATCTACCGATATGGCGTCACATTATACGTCGGCATCGGCATCCCAATACCAATAATAAATGAGGAGGTTGCGTCTACCGCGGCTCTAAGAGACGATCAAATATACGTGAACATACACGATTATGGCTTTCCATACAGGCCGGATCTAAGGCCCGTAGTCAAGAGAGTCTCTTATGCCGAGCTGAGGAGTGGAAGAGTTACGATAGGCGATAAGGAGGTTCCATCATCGCCGCTCTCTAGCTATAAAATGGCGCGCGAAATAGCTGAGGTCCTAAAGGAATGGATTCTTGAGGGAAGATTCTACCTAACAGAGCCGGTTGAGCCTCTTCCCAAGGAAGAGGAATTTAAGCCTATGCCCATGAGGAGGAGGGAGCTTAAAGTCAGAGATGTTATGAGAAGGGAGGTTATCACGGCCAATCCAAGCGATGGAGTAAAGGAGGTTGCAAGGAAACTAATCGCTAAGGGAATTGATCATCTGCCTGTTATAGATAGGAAGGGCAGGCTCATAGGAATAGTTACCTCATGGGATCTAGCGAAGGCAATAGCGAATGATAAAAGGATACTCTCAGAGATCATGACGAGAAACGTCATCACGGCTCGTGAAGATGAATCTATACATGTGGCGGCTCAGAGAATGGCTCAACATAACATCTCCGGATTACCAGTTGTAGATGATGAGAAAAAGATTCGCGGGATAATAACGACCGATGACATCTCGAGGAATCTAGTTGGGAGGAGACTCATGCCATGAGGGTTAGATTGATATATTCTCCAGACGTCGTGGAAAAGCCTATTCTGGCGGAGGTAATAATCAAGACAGGCCTTTTAATCAATATTTTAGAGGCTAAGGTAGATGCCCAGAAGGGAGAGCTAATCGTCTCGATCCCGACCATCGGAGAGAAACTCGAGGAAGCACTAGCCCTATTCAGGAGGGCGGGAGTTCAAGTCCAAGAGATAACTAAAGTTCTGCAGATAGATCATGAAAGATGTATTGCATGCGGAGCCTGTATATCTCCATGCCCCACGCATGCACTTAGCTTCAATGATGATTGGACCATAAAGTTCGATGAGGAGAGATGCGTTGCCTGTGGGACATGCGTAAACGCCTGTCCGGTAAAGGCGATAAAGCTCCTTTAAGGCCTGTCAGAGGCCTGAATATGAAGCTCTACGAGTATAACTTCATCGCCGGAGAGTCTAAGATTCACATGAGATGCGATAGGAAGGAGGCTATATGGGCCGCAGTAGCCGAGATACGAAATCATAGAGAGGCATTAGTCAAATACTTGAGGATGCATCCGGAATTTCAATATGCATTAAGGCCGATCAGTCCGCTTCCAGATGCGCCGAGAATAATTCGGCTAATGACCGAGGCCTCCATCAGGGCTGATGTTGGGCCTATGGCGGCAGTAGCCGGGGCACTGGCGGATATGGGATTGGAGGCCATGCTTAAGATGGAAGCCAAAGTCGCATTAGTCGAGAATGGAGGTGAAATCGCAGTATACACCGAGAAACCATTGATCATATCGCTTTTCTCAAACGATCCTAAATTCTCAAATAAGATTGGATTCCGTATTGAGGGGGATGATTGCCCCTTGGGATTAGCTACAAGCTCAAGTAGAACTGACCGCGCCTTAAGCCTAGGGGAAGCAGACTCAGCAACGATCATCGCGGATAACGCGTCTACAGCCGACGCTGCTGCCACAGCGGTATGCAACTCCGTTTTTGGCAATAACATTGAAGAATCCATTCGTAAGGGTCTGGAGAGGGCGAAGGTGATAAATGGCGTTAGGGGAGCACTGATAATTCGTAGCGGCCACTCAGGCCTTTACGGCAAGCTACCACGCATCATAAAGATAACTTAGGCGGCTCATAGAACTGAAGAGACCTCCGGAGCCTTAGGATACGAGCCTAAAATCTTCACGAAGACAGCTTTTCTCCTCAGACCCTCAAGGGCCTCAGCGCATCTTTTCTCTCTTCTATGCCCCTCAAAATCAAGGTAGAAATTATATTCCCAAGGTCTCCGCTTTGTAGGTCTAGACTCGATCTTAGTTAGGTTGATCCTTCTCTTTGCGAATTCCCCTAGAGCCTCATAAAGAGCTCCGGGAACATGCTTTGTCGAAAATATCACGGATGTCTTATCATTTCCCGTGGGTGGGGCGTCGTTCTGTGAGAGGACAAAGAAACGCGTATAATTGTTTGGGTTGTCTGCAATGTCGCGGGCTAAGATGGCCATATTATAAATCTTAGCCGCTCTTTCACCTGCTATTGCCCCCGCATCCATGAGTCTCTCCTCCTTTATCATCTTGACGCTGCCGGCAGTATCATACGTCGAGATCAACTCGCAATTTAGGCTTTCAAGGTATGTTCTACATTGGCCGAGGGCTTGAGGATGGGAATAGATCACCTTTATATCCTCAAGTTTTGTTCCGGGATTCGCTATTAGGCAATGAGCGATCCTAAGGATGATCTCGCCGCATACTTTTGGGTCATATTTAAGAAACAGATCATAAACGGCATTTACGCTACCCTCAATTGAATTCTCTATTGGAACGATTCCATACTTGGTTCTTCCCATCTCGACGCTTCTGAATACATCGGAGAACGTCTTGCAGGGAAGAGGATCAGCTGAGCTTCCAAAATAGGAGTAAACGGCGCTTTCGCTGTAAGCTCCAGGCTCTCCCTGATAAGCAACCTTAACTTTAGCCTTCATTCCTCATCCGGTCTTTCATCTACTACCTCTAAGCATCCTTCTGTATCATTTCACTTCAACTAATAATACCTTTTGGTATCAAATCTCGATGGAATATAATATGCAGATATATCTCTATACCCGAATCTTTCCACTGGAAAGGCGAAAATGCAATATTATCCCTGAACAATTTAGGGTTTAGAGGCGTCTATCATGGAGCTGAGATGGGATCCAGTGATGAGGCAGTGGATTATAGTCTCCGATGAGAGGGGGAAGAGGCCCTTATTGCCGAAGGGCTACTGTCCCTTCTGTCCGGGATCCGAGGAGATACCGAGCGGGGACTGGACTGTTCTAAGTCTACCAAATAGATTTCCAGCCTTAAGGCCTGAGCCTCCTACCCCAAAAGTTAAGTCTGATAGGCTCTATAGGGTTCGCCCAGCAAGGGGGATCTGTGAGGTCATAATATACACTCCTAAACATGATGCTACATTAGCTGATCTAAGCGTTAAGAACATTAGGGCCATAATCGATCTCTGGACTGAAAGATTCGTGGAGCTTGGAAGACTGGAATACATCAAGTATGTTTTTATCTTCGAGAATAAGGGGAGAGTTATAGGCGTCACCCTCGATCACCCGCATGGACAGATCTATGCATTTCCATTCATTCCATCATTGATACGACGGGAACTCATATCAAGCCGGAGATACTGGAGGAGAAATGGGAAATGCCTGTTCTGCCGTATAATCGAGAAGGAGAAGGAAGATGGGAAGCGTATAGTATGCGAGAATGACGATTTCATCTGTTTCCTGCCATTCTTTGCTCATTGGCCATACGGCGTGCACTTATACCCTAAAAGGCACGTGGCCGCCCTGCCTGATCTAAATGAGAAAGAAAAGGACTCGTTTGCGATAATCCTCAAAAGGGTCCTTAAGAAGTTTGATAATCTCTTCGAGATGAGATTCCCTTACATGATGGTCTTACATCAGAGACCAACGGATGGAAGAGACTATCCCTACTATCATTTCCACGTTGAATTTTATCCTCCCTACCGGGAAAAGAATAAGATTAAATATTTTGCGAGCGTTGAGACCGGAGCTGGAACAATAACATTTGATTATTCACCTGAAGAGAAGGCTAGGGAATTGCGTGAATGCCCGGAGACTTAGGATTTCACTTTGCTCTCTCCAGATTCTTTTCGGAGCCTGTTAAGCCTATCCATGATCATTCTGCTTGATAATATTGGATCAGCCCTTCCCTGCGTCGCCTTCATCAGCTGCCCCATCAAGTAATGTGCTGCCTTCTCATCCCGAAGTGCATCCCTAACGGCCTTAGGATTCTCAGCGAAGACTCTATCGATGAGCCTCTCCAAAATCTTTCGGTCGCTAATCTTCACCATTCCCTCCTCCTTAACGATCTCCCTTGCGCTCTTTCCAGTCACTATGATCTTTGGCAGTATTCTCTTTGCGATCTTTCCGCTGATCACACCTTCATCGATCAGCCTTATCATCTCAACGAGCTTTTCGGGAGTAATCTTCGACTCTTCAAGTTCAAGATTATTCTCGTAGAGGTATCTTTGAAGGTCGCTCATCATCCAATTGCTTATCACCTTAGGCTTATCATAGAGTTTAACTGCCTCCTCAAAGAAGTCTGCAAGTGCCTTAGAGCTTACCAAAACGCTTGCATCATATCTTGGAAGGCCATATTGAATGATGAATCTTTCCATACGATCATCTGGAAGCTCAGGCATCTGCGCCTTAACTCTTCCAATAAATTCCTTATCGAGCTCTATTGGAACTAAATCTGGCTCTGGAAAGTATCGGTAATCCTGTTCAGTCTCCTTTCCCCTGAGGGAGACTGTAACCCTCCTAACCTCATCCCAATGTCTAGTCTCACGTTTAACCTTCATTCCCTTCTCCAATAGGCCTCTCTGCCTCGTTATCTCGAAATTTAATGCCCGCTCAACTTCCTTGAATGAGGATATGTTCTTCACTTCAACCCTTGTCCCTCCAGCTAAAGATATGTTCGCATCGCATCTCATAGATCCCTCTAGGCTTCCATCAAATATCCCAAGATGTTCAAGGATTGATCTGAGCTTTTGAAGGAAGATCCTTGCTTCCCTAGGAGATCTCATATCTGGCTCGGTTACTATCTCGAGGAGCGCTATGCCAGATCTGTTATAGTCTACAAGCGTGTAGGGGGAGTGATCAATCGGACCTAAATGGACGAGCCTACCCGGATCCTCCTCCAGATGGATCCTTCTTATGCGTATCTTCTTTCTTCCATTCTCATATTCAATGTATAAATAGCCGTTTCTGGCGAGAGGAACTCCACCAGCCCTATCATATTGCGTTATCTGGAAGTTCTTGGGGAGATCCGGATAAAAGTAATTTTTTCGGAAGAAGAACATGCGCTTAGAGATCTCACAGTTGAGGGCTAGGGCAGCCATAACTGCATATTCGACTGCCTTCTTATTTAGGACTGGAAGTGAGCCAGGTAGGCCGAGGCAGACTGGACATACAAGCGTATTCGGCTCTTTTCCCCGGTAATCGGCTGAGCATCCGCAGAAGAGCTTAGTCTTTAGGCTTGTAAGTTGAACGTGAACCTCAAGTCCTATCTTCACTTTGTCCGCTGAGATCCCCATGTATTTCGCCTTCAAAATATCAAACCTAAAATATATGTTCTATAAGGTTTCTTAATCGTTTCGCTTTAACTACAGGAATGGAGCGTGCACTATTTGGGTGAGCATGAGATCTTCACGAATGATATTGTAAAGAAGATCCTTGAAAAGACGAGGGTTCTCTGGGCGTTAAATCATGCATCAAGCCTTATGGATTGGGACTTAAGGGTAAGCATGCCGAAGGAGG
>QMXE01000017.1 GCA_003661975.1 Candidatus Bathyarchaeota archaeon | reverse complement strand
TATTGTGATGATGACTTTCCAACGTTTAAATCTGTAAAGAGTTTCTTTCACCTTGACGAATCTCCTTTTTATTACGGGTTTATAAAGAAAACTGCAAGAAAACTCTCCATCTTTGTTGGGGGGGTGAATTGCGGTACAGGCTTAAATGCGTAACCGACAAAAACTTAAGGATAGCATGTCGCCGATGACGGGGCATCCACCCCGAAATTAGACGCATGGGATGGGGGAGCTGTGAGCCCCTGAACCAGCGGGTGTGACTGGAGATGTAAAGCACCAGCCGAACGCTGGAAGCCCCCACCTCAGTAGGGGGAGGCTCACAAGCCTACTCGTAATATTCAGTTAGAGCCTGCTGCTCAGCATCCTTGGCCTTGGAGATCCTCCTCCACTCTTCCTTGCTGAAGGTTCCTCCAACCTGCTCCTTAATCCTCTTGGCTATCCGCATTCCTATCGATGGTAAACGTGAGAGCTCCTCTATTGAGGCTTTCCTGAGATCCTCCAATGTCCTGAAGCCCGCATTAAACATTATTCTAGCCCTAACCCTCCCGATGCCTTCAAGTCTGACGAGTGGAATGAGCTCAGTCTTAACTCCCTTCGCAACCCTCTCGCGGAGCTCAGCTATCCGCGGCAGTAGATCCCTCTGCCCCAATAGGCTCGCCAGCTCCTGCGTTGCGTATAGGAGCCAGTCGCTCGTTGAGATAAGCCTATAAAGGTCTCCGGGCTCAACTCCAAACTTCTCTATTATCTCATCCTCCGATCTCTCATCTATCCACGCCTTTAAGACTAATGCAGTCTTCAACTCTCCCAGAAACTCCTCGTATGCTATGCTGTCAGCCCATTCATCCGGCTCCTCGAACATTAATTCGTCCCTGTGCTCAACGAGGAACAATGAGATCCTATCTATCTCCTTATGGGAGCATCTGATCTTCGGATACATGTCTGGAGTATGCGCTATCATGTGTAGAAAGCTTATCTCGCTTATTCGCGGAGCCCTCTTAAGTAAGCCGTCCCTTATGATTATCGCCGATAATGGGTCTATATAGAGCTGCGAGACTCTCCTTCCGAAGCGAGTAGCCCTGATCTCATCCCCATCAACGCTGATCATCTCCTCCCTATAGAGGAACTTAAGTATCTTAGCTATCAGACCCTTTATCGCCCTAAGATCATACTGATAGGCATATAGTGTTCTCCCGAAGAAATCGTAGATTCCACGCTCTGAATGAGCGAACTCCGAGGCAACCGTGGCCAATACGTGAGATCTAAGGATCCTCTCAACTCCAAGCTTAGACCATATCCTCTCAGGCTTAGCCAGGACGAAGCTCGCGAAGAGATAATCCCTCTCCTCCTCAGTCTTGGCTATGAGAACTGATTCCCCAACCTCATCGTATCGAGGCCTGCCGGCACGTCCAACCATCTGCTTATACTCGAGCACGCTTATGGGATAATAGCCATATCCAGGTTCATACCTTCTATAGTCGCTTATGATCACCATCCGCGCTGGCAGGTTAACTCCGAATGCGAGGGTGGGAGTTGCGGTTAAAGCCTTTATCCTACCATCCCTGAATGCATCCTCAATTATCCTCCTGTGGGATGGGGATAGCCCTGCATGGTGGAAGGCAACTCCATTCCTCACGAGATCGGCGAGTAGATCGCTTATCCTCGTCCTTTCATTCGCCGCTAAGATCTCATTTGCCAGCTTCTCCAATGAGCGTTTAGCCGCCTTTGACAGTAACTCTCCGATCTTCGGAGCGGCCTTCTTAGCCAAGTTAACGGCGTTTCTCCTTGTAGAAGCGAATATTAAGACCTGTCCTCCCTGCTGTATGGCATGCAAAGCCAAGTTAATGGCTGGATGAGCGATTCTCCTCTTAATCTTAATTGACCCTCCATCCTTAAATTGGATCTCAGTCCCCATCAATACGCCCTCTCTGAGCTTAACCGGCCTCCAATTCATCGTTATCGGAATGGCATTCAGCCACTCTGCTATATCCTCAGCATTACTTACGGTCGCGCTTAAGGCCAGCAGCTGAGCATCCGGATTCACCTGTCTCAGTCGCGTAAGCACGATTTCAAGCGTCGGCCCGCGGTCGAGGTCGTTGAGCAGGTGGATTTCATCGGCGACGATGAGTGTTATCTCATCTATCCAAGGGGATCTATGACGTAAAAGAGAGTCACACTTCTCATTCGTCGTAACTATGATATCGTATCTTCCAAGCCATGGATCGCTACTGTCATAGTCTCCCGTGCTTATTCCAACCCTGATCCTGCCACCATCACTCTTCACGAGAGCCTCATACTTCTTGAATTCCTCATACTTCTCGTTTGCCAAGGCTCTAAGCGGCGAGAGATAGAGAACCTTCCCGTCATTCTCGAGTATATGCTTAACGGCGCATATCTCCGCGATCAGGGTCTTCCCAGATGCCGTTGGACTTGCGAGAAGGAGGTTTCTTCCTTTAAGGGCTCCAGCTCGAATAGCCTCTACTTGAGGCGGGAATAGCTCGGTTATCCCCGAGTTTATCAGTAGTTTTCTCGCCTGATCAGGCAGATCTAACTCTTCACAACGCAAGTTTTAAGCCCTTTTCCTAAGTTTTCTTTAAGTATCCATTTCTCGGCTCATAAATGGTTCCTTCTCTTATGAGCTGACCGATCAACCTCTCAACCTCAGTTCTTGTAAGATCATATTCTGTTGTGAGCTTCTCGATCAGCTCGCTCCTCTTAACAACACCAGTATCCCTCTCCATATCAACAAGCACATTAAGGACTAGGCGGAGCTTATCCTGTAGGCTTTTAGGCTTCCCAGTCATTATTATATCAATGTCTATCTTATGCGATGATACATCGATACCAGCCTCTTCCAGTGAACGTCTCATTATGGCAATTGCATGCTCAGCATCCTCCGGTAGGACGCGATCCCTAAGAGCCGCTCTAGCCCTAGCCTCAGATATCCTAACTAAGGATTCGAGCTGACGTGCCGTTATAGCAATTGGTGATCCCTCAGCCTCACTTGCAGAACGCATCTCCATATAGAACTCCTTGAGCTTCTCCATTGCCTCAGGGGTTAATACGGGATTTATACTCCTTGCATATGCGATATACTTCCTCAGTAGATCCGGCGGGATTTCAGGCTCGGCTGGAGGCGCCCTTCTCCTATGCAACTCGAGTATATGCTCGCTCATCCTCGAATCCCTATCCTTCTCAGGAACATCCCTCAAAACGAAGATCAAGTCGAACCTTGAGAGTATAGTAACGGGGAGTGAGATGTTCTCCGCAACCGTTCTGTATGGATCGTATCTTCCAAGCGCGGGGTTCGCAGCGGCAAGTATTGCTGCCCTAGCATTTAACGTAGCAACTATGCCTCCCTTAGCTATTGAGATCGTATGCTGCTCCATAGCCTCGTGAATGGCAACTCTATCCTCAGGCCTCATCTTATCGATCTCGTCTATGCATGCTATCCCCCTATCCGCCAGAACAAGGGCTCCGGCCTCAAGTGTCATCCCGCCGGATGAGCTTGGCAGAACGGCGGCCGTTAAGCCAGCAGCGGTAGTACCCCTCCCGCTCGTATATAATCCCCGAGGGGCAATCTTGGGCACATATCTGAGCAGCTGAGACTTAGCTGTTCCCGGATCCCCCACAAGAAGTATGTTGAGTTCTCCCCTAATGTTTATGTCTGGAAGATGCTTTGGAACTCCTCCGAAGAGCAGATACATTATAGCCTCCTTTATATGCTCGTATCCGTAGATCGATGGCGCTATTGAGCGTATGATCTTATCATGAACGTTAGGATCCTTCGCTATCTCAAGTATCTTCCTCTCCTCCTCAGGCGTAATCTCTATGGCCTCCGGCTCCTTACTCCTCGTATCAATATAATTCGCATCCAAGTATAATCCGAAGGCCCTAAGCTTCCCGCTTCTAGGGTAGGATTTAGCCTCAGCCCTAACTATCCCAACCACGTAAACCCTATCTCCGGGCTGAGCGACATCTACAAGGTCCCTTCCAACGAGCTGGATGTTGAGTGATCGTGGAGTCTGTCCGGGAGGGAGCTCCTCCGGATACTCCTGAATCCTAATCTCCTGCGAATCTATGAATTCAGATTCCTCCTGAACAAACTCGAATCCTCCAGTCGCCTTACAATCCGGATTTGTACATTTCGATGGAGACGTCAAGTATGTTCCTGTCTGGGGAACCTCTATAAGTTGATCGCATCTCCTACACCTAAAGACGGCCTTCGTTACAAGCGGCCTAACAGTCGTCGCCCTAATAACGATCCCCTCGATCATCACAAGCTTCCCTATATGCCTCGAGCTGAGCTCCCTAAGGGGAGTTACATAGGGTATCCCCCTAATCCTAACAGTAACACCTTCATCTCTGATCCTCTCCGCATATTCGGGCTCCTGTATCTGCAGCTGATCAAAGGCCGCCTGATTACCATACTCCAGATACTCATCTGGATTCTCAAGCAGTTCCTCAGCGAGCTTACTGTCTGCTATGAGGATATCCTCAAAGTCGATTACAAGCGAGGTTGAACCATTCAATGCCATCTGAGATATCCTTTCACGATACTTATCGGACTTCAGGATTATCTGGAATCTCTCCTCAGGCTTATCCATAACTATCTCTTCTGTCATTCCTCCTCCTCCGCCGAGATTATCTTCTCCCTCCACTCACTAATCACTCGGCTGAGTTCATCATAGAGAGCAAGCTCCTCCACGGTTAAGTTTCTCAAAGCCTGGCTCCTCTGACCTAAGGTTGAGGCAAGCGAAACTATCTTTTTTAGCCTACAGCTAACAATATCCTTTGAAAGATTCTTAACATACTCATACTCTCTCATCTTATCTGGGCTTGACCTTGAATCCCTCTTAAGCTCCTTTAATGTTCGTCTCAATCTGGGATAAAAATCTTCGGGGAGGGATGACAGGCTGCTCACGGGTTGAATTCTCTCCCTATGAAGTATCGGGTAGAGCCTCGATGCTGAGAGAGGCTCATCCCTGAGGCGGACCATCCCAGCCTTCTCGAGCTCCTTAGCGATCCAATACTTCAATTCATACTCGTTTCCCTCCTCGAATGGCCCAACCTTAATGCCTGCAAGTTCTATCTCAGCTGAGTCTCTAACGGCTATCACCCTCAAGGGTTTATTCTCGAAGATGAAATCTGCATCCTTAATGCTTGACTCTATTCTTCTATCAGTCAAGACCATGCCATCCTCGAAAATCCCTGTAAAATCTATATAGGTTGGGTGATTTAAGGTATATGTCTAACCGTGAAGATCGATACATCTAACTTCTTAATGTTGGGATTCAGCCCTAACCAGCAAGATCAGATTAGATGAAATATAAGTTCCCTCAGTAATATACTTGGAAGGGAGCGGTTTTGCGGCTGCACGTTCATAAGAGGGGCTTCAGAACCCTAGGCATATCTGAGAGCTTCATTAAGGGGGTTAGTGAAAAGTCCATTCTAGCGGGGGTTGTGATGAGAGCAGACATGATGATCGATGGGTTCGTATTCTCTAGGGCAAGCGTCGGCGGGATGGATGCGACGGACAAGATCCTAGAGATGTATAAGAGCCTAAATAGAGATGATATTAACCTGCTCATGCTGAATGGATGTGTAATAAGCTGGTATAACGTTATAGATCTACATCGAGTCTCAGATGAGACTGGACTTCCACTCATCTGCGTAACATACAATGAATCTACTGGACTGGAGAGATACTTTAAGGAGTATTTCCCAGATGACTGGATGATTAGAGTTGAAACATACAGGAGGAATAGGGAGAGAACGGCCATTACTCTCTCTACGGGACATACCGTCTACATTAGGTTTATAGGCATGAGCATAGAAGAAGCAAAAGGGGTACTGAATAAGTTTACGTCTCATGGATCAGTTCCGGAACCATTAAGGGTTGCACGTCTCCTTGCGCGTGCACTAATTAAAGATTCGAGTTTAGATGGCTCGGTGATCCATAAGTGAATGCGTTTGAGAGGAAACTTGAAGAGTTAAGCAGGCTCATTTGGGATTTAAAGGAGAGAACGACTGAGGGCGCCGTAGTGATAGTTGAGGGCAGAAAGGATGTTGAATCATTGAGGAGGCTTGGAATATCCGGTATGATCCTCCCAGCGAAGTCTTCTGGCAGGCCATTTCTGGACGTTGTTGGAGAGATAGGCCGCTTAGGAGTTAAGGAGGCAATTCTACTGATGGATTTTGATAGGCGTGGACGTGAATGGACAATGCGCCTAATGGAGCATCTCGAGGCTATGAAGGTTAAGTCCGACATCACATTTTGGAAGCGTCTAATCGGGCTTGCAGGTAGAGAAGTTAAGGATGTGGAGGGCTTAGCGAGATACCTTGAGACTCTCAGTGAGAAAATAGGTAAGAATATATTAGACGGTAATCAGTAAATAATGGACATAAATTTAGATTCAATGGATGTTTAAACGTTGATCTTAGTATCTACCGAGGTGATTAGTGTTGTCTTCTCAATCCTTCACGGTTAAGTATGTTATCCGCGCAAACTTCGTAGTCGAGGGAGTCGTAGAGAAACCCGACGTTGTAGGTGCGATCTTCGGTCAGACCGAGGGGTTATTCGGCTCAGAACTAGATCTCAGGGAGCTCCAGAAAACGGGCAGAATAGGCAGAATAGAGATAGAATTAAAGTCTGAGAAGGATAAGACTGAGGGTTCAATAATAATACCTACAAGTCTTGATAGGGTTTCAACGGCGATAATAGCGGCGACAATAGAGAGCATAGAGCGGATCGGACCCTGCAAAGCTCGCGTCCACCTAGAAAAAATAGAGGATGTCCGTGAATCCAAGAGGAAGGCCATAATAAAGAGGGCGAAGGAGATACTTCACGAATGGAACCTCGAGAAGCAACCTGAAACAGAGGAGTTATTTCGCGAAGTCTCGGAGATACTTAGGGCGGCGAGAGTTCAGAAGTATGGCCCTGAAAAGTTAACGGCTGGCCCGGAGATAGACTCGGCCAAGGAGATAATCATCGTCGAGGGCAGAGCGGACGTTATAAACCTTTTGAAGGCTGGAATACAGAATGTAATCGCCCTCGAGGGAGTTAAGGTTCCAGAGACGATAATTAAGTTGACGAAGGAGAAGGAGGCAACTGCCTTCCTAGATGGAGATCGCGGCGGAGACCTAATATTGAAGGAGCTACTTCAGGTTGCGCGGATCAAGTATGTCGCGAGAGCACCAAAGGGAAGGGAAGTTGAGGACTTAAATGCGAAGGAGATCGAGGAGGCACTGAGCAAGAGGGTTCCAGTAGAGGAGATTACGAAGAAGAGGAGAAGAAGGGTTCTCGTCCCAAAGGAGATTAGGAATGCGATTGAGGAGCTGAAGGGCACATTAGAGGCTATACTATTGGATGAGAATATGAAGGAAATAGAGCGTATGCCAGTAAGCGAATTGGCCGAGAGACTTAAGGAGATAGACGGCGTTGACACGGTTGTCTTCGATGGAGTAATAACTCAGAGACTCGTGGACATAGCATCCGAAAAGAAGATCAAGTATCTCGTTGCAGCGAGGATCTCAGACGTGATAAAGCAGCCGCTTAACGTTAAGCTATTAACCTTTGACAGCATATCCGATTAGGCTTTACCTGCTTCGAAGAAGTCCGTTAGGGTCTTAGGTCTAATTGAGGTAGGAGCGGAAATCAGATCCTTCTCCTTCACCCCGAACATCGATAGAACCCTAAGAGCAGCCGGCACGATCTGCTTCTTGACGTAATACTCCACATCTATCTCATCATAAGTGGCTAGGGCGTATGGCTTAACCCTCTCATATAACCTGCCGCTTCCCTGAATGACGACGTAGCCTATCTGATCTCCAGCTGTCAAGTTCCATCCCATCCGCTTCAGTATCCTCGCAGCCTCAACGTGGGGAGCATTAACTTTATACTTTTCCACGGGCATGGTCAAAGTCTTCCATATTATCAGATCCCTAAATGGGATCTTATGCCTCCGCAGATCATTAATCAGTCCCCTAACGAACTCAACTGCCCCCTCAACCGAGTTTTCCTTCAGAATCATCTCTAAGACTCTCTCCTGAGTGATCTTTGCGACATTAGCCCAGTCTCCACGGACAACCTCCAGGCCCACATTATCTAGGGTTCCATTGGGGAGAAGTCCACAATATCTCTTTTTGGCCTCTGTGAATAATATCCGCCTATAAATCTTCTCAGGCCTTATCTCCAATCCAAGCTCGTCCGATATTCTCTTTACGAGCATATCGACCTTTTCAGGCTTATACTTTATGAAGAGGCTGTCAGTATCGCCATATACTATCTCGAGGCCGAGGTCCTTTGCTATCTCAATGCTCCTCATTATCATGCTCCTCCCCCAAGCGGCCGTCGCCTCAGCAACGGGCTTTCTGAACCATCTTGCTCCAATCCAACCTGCATATCCATAAGCAGCATTCGTTATCACCTTAACGGCCTTCTGACGGGCATCTAAAAGCTGATAATCTAAGCTTTTAGGATCGAGATTCTTCATCTCACTTCTAATCTCATTCCTCGCCGAGATCAACTGCGTAAGAACTCTCTTGTAGAATCCAGGAGGCTCCTTTCTGAATTTATGTCCAACCTCAGGCGCCACGTTCACTCCTGATTTAGGCTCAGGCATCGATGGAGGAACATAAGTGTCAGGCGAGACGTTCTTCTCTATCATTATGTTCGGATACATGGATTTGAAGTCTAAGACGCAGACATTCTCGTGTATGCCCGGCTTGGGCTTCAGAACCATCCCTCCAGCATAGGGCATGTATGGCTTCTCAGTTCTCTCGGGAATCAGCTCGCCTATCCTATGGGCTTCCCTTATCAAATACCATTCGATCCTAAATCCGACGGCTGCCTTACCTATATGATCCAATGGTAAACCGACTAGCCTTGAGAGTTCAACGGCGTAGATCAGCATTTCCATCAGGGCTTTGAGGATGCAGTTCGCCTTCTCCGCCGCGTACTCAATGAGCTCCCCACGTCTTTCCTTATCATCCCAAAAATCAGAATGTTCTATCTCATCGATTATCTTCTGCTCCTCGAGGCTCTTAACTCCGAGAATGTCTATCATATTCTCTAAGGTTTTAACCTTAAGTTCAGGCAGCTCATCGGCGAAGTCAAACATGTCTATTGATGCTCTGCCAGTTATTGAGATATGCCCATAAACGCTTCTGTGAGGCCAAGTTCCAGCCCTATCAACTATTAAGTCAAGCCCAAGGGTTTTAGCTCTATCCATAAGGTATTGCCAGTGCCTCTGATTCGTCTGATAGCCTACTATCACGTCTGGATCTAGGCTTTTAACATAATCGATGAAGGAGCGTAGGAGATCCCTATCCTCATATTCACTGGCCGTGAATATCCTATTCTCTCCATTATTGGCTGCTGTGGCGATTATTACGATGGGATCTCTCTCCGGCTTCGGGGAGCCCTTAGATGCGTAATATACGGGGAAGAAACTTAGTATCCTCAGTTTCGGAAGGTCATTCATCTCGATTCTCTTCGGAGGTGAACGTGCAATGTAGACCTTATCGACCTGAACATTTAGGTCTCCGCCCTCTTCAACCTCAACCTCATGCCATGCGGATGGAGTTACATCATAATCTATTAGGTAGCGCATTGAGTATCGTATGTCAGTCTCTAAGCATTCCCTTACACCCTCAAGTTTGCTTATGACTCTCGCATACTTTGAGATGACATCTGGATCCTGACAATATATCTTCACCGCCTTAACAGGCTCTCCAAATAGTCTCTTCTGCTCTGGAATCGCCCTAAGCAGAAGCGGAAGCTTAGCCCTCTCATTCATTATTCTAGTGCATACCTCTTCTGGATATGCATTCTCATCTAGAAGAGCGTAGAAGTAGGGCTCAAGGGAGGAGTCGATGATTAATACCCGCCTACCCTCATCATCAACTCCCCAAATCCAGACTTGAGGCTCATGATCCTTAACCTCATAATTTATGTCTAAAAGCCAGAATCTACATCTCCCCAGTATGACCATCCCCCGAGAGACCAAACATTATACTCTTATTGAGCGTTTCAGATAAGTCTTTATCAGCTCGAGGATTCGGAGGGATATGAAATGATAATCTCTATAATCGGCGCCGGATCTATAGGAGGGGCGATAGCCAGAAGCCTCGTTAAGAGCCGCGTAGCAGAGAGAATAATAGCGTCCCGAAGGCATGTCGAGAGGATCATGAACCTGAAGAAGCTCGGAATCCACGTGACGTATGACAATAGGAAAGCCGCTGAGGACGCCGATGTCATAATAATCTGCGTGAAGCCTAAGGATGTAGGCTTAGTCATCAAGGAGATACGGGACTCTATAGCCGGTAAGCTTGTGATCTCAATGGCCGCGGCCATTAGCCTAAACCTTCTGGAGAGGATAGCTCCGGAGGCAAAATTCGTTAGGGTAATGCCGAACCTTGCGGTTCTCGTTCAGGAATCCTTCTCAGCCTACTCAATCAGCCGTAAACTCTCAGAGGATGAAAGGGCCATCGTAGAGAAGGTTTTAGGCGCGCTTGGAAGGTTCGTTGAGGTTCCAGAGGAGATGATGGATGTTATCACGGCTCTCAGCGGATGCGCCCCGGGATACATGGCATTCATCGTCAAAGCGTTGATTGATGCTTCCGTGAGGATGGGGCTCCCGGAGGATACGGCGCTGAGGGCGGCGGCTCAATCCATGATCGGAACTGGAAAGCTGATTCTGGAGGCTGGACTATCAATCTCTGAGATAATTAGGAGAGTTGCAACTCCTGGAGGAGTCACCGAGGAGATCCTTAAGCGAATGGAGAGATCCGAATTGTCTGAGAAGATGGGATCCGCATTGGAGGCCGGAGTGGAGAAGTCGAGGAGGATCGCTGAGAGCCTAAACCTTATCGGTCTTGGATAAATCCCTAAGCCTCTCTACACCGTCAATCTCCAGTATATATTTGGCAACGCTCTTGGGTAGCAGAGACTCCCAGTCCCCGCCGTATAGCATCCTATTTCTGATCTCCGTTGCCGAGCACTTCTTCCTCCTGTAGAATGGTATGCTCTCAACCTTGAATCCCGCCTCGATGAAGAGCCTCCTTGTCAAGGGCTCATTAGAATAGACAACGTCGAATCTCGGAACTAATGAGCATACATGCGAGACCCATATGGCATGTATCTCCAAATCCGGAACTGGCACAATATAATATTTTGCTGGATCAACCCCTATCTCGGATAGCGCCAGACGTATCATCGTGATCCTCTCTCCAGACGTAAATGGATTCCTCAATGTGTGGCTTTGAAGCGCACTGCCGATCATGAAGATTATCTCGGATGAACCCCGCAGTATATGCTTTGCAGCCTTTAAGTGGCCGAGATGGAATGGTTGGAACCTCCCGGGATATAACGCCCTAAAATACTTCTTCCCGGCGGATTTCAGATTCTCCGTATTCATCACTCTCATAAACCCCGAAGAATCACTGTCTTCAGCCCTTCAATTTCCTTATCAGCCAAACCATCTTCTTCCCAAGGTTCCTCGCCGTTCTTAAGCCCTCCTCGTCCCCTCTTACATCTCCCTTCTCCCTTCCGAAGGCTATATTCCAGTATGTTGATCCCGGAACTATCATGCCCTGATGTAATAGGAAGAAGAGGAGCTGGGCGAATGTAAAGTTCTGTCCGGCTCTCCTAGCAACAGCCATTGCAGCTCCAACCTTATTCTCGAAGACTCTACCCTTAGCCATTGATAGGTATCCGGCCCTATCGATCAGAGCTTTTATCTTCGGCGTAGCTGAGCTGAAGTATACGGGCGAGGCGAGAATTATCCCATCCGCCTCAACCATCTTCTGGAAGACATACTGGAAGTCATCCTTTATCCTGCATTCCCCGCTCTCCCTGCACGTTAGACATGCATCGCATGGGCTGATCTCCCTATCGGCTAATCTTATGAGTTCAGTCTCAGCCCCCTCATCCTCAGCGGCCTTCAGGGCCTCGGTCACTAAGAGCTCAGTGTTCCCTCCAACCCTGGGGCTTCCAACGATCCCCAAAATCTTAATCAAGAACATTCACCTCTCAGCGCTCAAGTGATAACTTAAAAATATTCTAAGTCTAGTCGCTTATAAGTGATCATCCATTATTATTTTAGCCCTTCCCTACTTCTCGATCGCGATGTTCCTCTTAACCTGCATCGGATAATTTCCTCAGCAGCAAGATGATGCATTGATCATTTAATTCTTGGCGAATATGCATGTCAGCCGATCCTTTTTAAGACTCCACAGCAATTCTATACTACCGGTGCATCCAAGATGATCTGTCCGAAGTGCGGAGCTGAGGTTCCCGAGGGCTCAAGATACTGCTATAAATGCGGCTCCCCGCTCGAGTTCGCTTCTGAGGATTTCTTAATAGTCACAACTCCAACTATACCGGGCTATAGGATAAGGAAGGTTATTGGGGTCGTTACAGGCTTGGTTCCGAGGACAAGGGGTTTCCTAGGGAAGTTCATAGCTGGAATTCAAAGTTTCATGGGCGGAGAGATCTCTGCTTTCACATATGAGCTTGAAAAGGCAAGAGCGGAGGCTATTGAGAGGCTTAAAAGTAAGGCTAAGAGTATGGGAGCAAACGCCATTGTAGGCTTAGATCTAGAGACATCCGATCTTGGATTGCAAGCTGGAGTAGTGGTTGTGTCGGCGACTGGAACGGCCGTCATAGTTGAGCCGGAAGGGTCAGCCTAAGATTCAGTCATGATTATCCACTTATCTTCTCCAAGGCGGCTCCTATAGCCTCATCTATGACGTAGGCTAACTCCTCAGCTGCCTCCCTTCCCATTATGAGAGGCGGATTAATCTTCAGTATGTTATGCCCAGCCCCTATCGGCGCGAAGAGTAAGACTCCCCTATGATAAGCCTCCAGCACCGTCTGGAAGGCTAGGTCGGCATGGGGCTCCTTAGTCTCCCTGTCCTTAACCAACTCTATGCCATACACCATGCCCCTACCACTTACGTTTCCAACCTCCTCATACTTCTCCTTCAGCTTCATCAGCCTGTCGCCGAGAACCTTGCCCGTCTCAGCAGCGTTCCTAACGATCCACATATCATCCTTCAGCATCTCATTTATGCTTGCAAGTGCGGCTGCCACGCAGACCGGATTAGCCCCGTGAGTGCTTGTCATACTTCCAGGCTCAAAGTAATTCATCGCTTGACTCTCGCCGATCAAGGCTGAGAGCGGAAGGCTGCTCGTAACGCCCTTCCCGATGCAGAGGAGATTGGGCGATACATTGTAATGTTCAAAGGCGAAGAGCTTACCAGTCCTCCCAAATCCGGCTTGAACCTCATCTAATATTAGAAGCGCATCATTCTCCCTGCATATCTCGGCTATCTTCTGGTAGTATCCGTCAGGCGGGAAGATCGCTCCTCTGCCCTGATAAGTCTCACTTAAGACCCCCACAACTTTACCCTCCAGCTCCTCAAACTTCGCCTTAACCAAATCCACGCAATCGTCAACACAGTTTGAGTATTCATCTCTTCCCTTCCAGCAGTGATAGCAGTTTGGAAACTCAACTTGGATCAGTCCTGGATCTTGATATCCTATCCAGCTCTTAAGCGGCTCGATCCCCCCGGCCATCTGTGCGCCCATAGTTCTACCGTGAAAGGCTCCCTTAAATGAGATTATAACCCTCTTCTCAGGGCCACCCGTCTCTATGCCATATCTCCTCGCATTCTTTATTGCAGCCTCAACCGCCTCTGATCCAGTCGTCAATAGGAAGACGCAATCCAGATTTTCAGGGGTTATCTCAATGAGTTTCTTTACGAGTTCAAGCCTCTTCTCATAGGGGAAGCAATAGGCAAAATGGAACAACTTGAGCTGTTCCTTCACAGCCTCAGCTACAGCCTCATGTGAATGTCCAATATTCGTTACGAGAACTCCGCTCGTCGCGTCTAAGAAGACGTTTCCATCAAGATCCTCAACGTTTATTCCATAAGTCCTCTTTATCCCTATTGGAACCTGCCCGAACATTGATCTTGGCTCATGCTTCTCAAGCTCCTTAATGAGCTTTATGACCCTAGGGGTTGGTAGAGTCGGAGTCACTATCCTCCTATACTTGGTCTCTATCCTTGAGACCCTTACGGGTTCAAGACTGTATTTTCTACTCATAATCCTCAACCGCCTTTGCCATGCATATTCGCTTTTATATTGGCTTGTCGTAAAGCACTATATCCTCCTTATGGATTGGGTCGTGAAGTATTATTCCCTTCTCGCTGAAGCTCGCCGTTGCAACTGGACTTAACCCTTCAGACATTAGTTTGAAGTTCCGCTTCATAACCTCCCTTGCGGCATGTATCACGGCCGTCGTTAGCCTCTGAGACTTAGCATCAGGATAAGTTCCCTCAAGCTCCTTGGCAGTTGCATTTAGAAACTTTATCCTATAAACCTTCTCTATACAGCAGACAAGGCTGTCCTTTCCATAGCCTATATGAACGTAGCTTCCATCAGGCCTTCTGACTCTCCTTAAGAAGTGACTATTCACGGTTTTCATTCCCTCCCCCTCTATCCAATAACGTAACCCCCTATACTGAGTGTCCGACTCAACCTTCCCAAGCTTCCCTAAGAGGTGACTCTCCTGATTCACAGGTCCCTCAAAATCCCTCGGCGTTATCCAGTTAGTATCAAAAATCACGGTTGTTCCACCCTCGTATGTAACGATGACTTGAACGGCGTCGAATGCATCCTTACCAAAGTCCTCCTTAAGTCTCTTCTTCTGGGCTATGGCATACAATCCGATAGGCTTCAGATTTAAGTAATACATGAAGAGGTCAATCCAGTGTATTCCAACATAAGTGTTTGGATCGCTCTTCTCAGCCCACTTGAATATCTTCGTGGAGACTTCTAGGGGCTCCTCCAGAACTCCCCTACCATATATGGGGGAGCCAAGCCTCTTAGAGATATTCATGAAGATCTCCATGTGATCCGGGTCGAAACGCTTGTGCATGTCAACTCCGACGATCAAGCCCTTAGACTCAGCGAGATCTATTATCTGATCGGCCTCTCTGATATCTAGGCACATGGGCTTCTCCGTGACAACGTGGATCCCATTCTTTAGGGCCTCTAGAATCGGCGGTGTATGTAGATGATCGGGAGTTGCGACGATAAGTAAGTCGAGATCCGGAAAGTCCTCAATAATATCGACCCAAGGAGCCTCCCCATAATATGCGGCCGGCCTATAGCCCGTCTGCTTCTCATTGATCCTCTGCGCCCTCAAAGCTGATTCTTTAGTTCGAGTTCCAATAGCGATGAGCCTGAATGATGTTCCCTGATATTTCTCGCAGTAATCGTCAAGGCCGATCCTATCCAGATATGGCGATATGCTATTCCTCTGGAGATCCCAAGTCGTCTTAGCTACGACGTCCCCGCCGAACATCCCATAACCAACCTGAGCCGCCAAGATCACCTTATCATCCAACTTAGTCCTCCCCCGGTTCATTCACTAGACGCTTTAAATGAATCGAGAATAAAATAATTATTATGCCAAATGAAGTTGATGCCCGGTTTATATGGAGTCTACGATATTGTCATCGCAACCATCAGCAGAAGGGGATCTTCTGCATGACCATATTGGAGTCTATGGTGGGGCGCTCATCAAGTGGAGTGGAAACCTAACGATTAATGGCCATAAGATCATAATCGACGCGATCGGCTGGGGAGAATTCACAAGATACAGCGAGAAGATAAGTAGTGAGGGTTGAGGATCTGCGAGGAACGGGGGGAAGCCAAGCTTCAAATTCACACACTAATTCATCCTTAATGTGCCTCGCTCCCCCATCCTCTCCGCTCCTCATAATTAGGCTAGTAATATTTGCCCTTAAACCTTATGAATTCCGGTTATGGCTTTACATCTCTGCCTCCTCATCCAGATTAAACATTCATGGGTAAACGAGAAAACCTTAAATCGCGTATACTAGTAAGGATTGTGACTCCGAAGGTGATGCCGTTGAAGCCCATAATTAGAGATGAGAAGGATCTCGTTGAAGATGAGAGCGGTTCATTCCCAGCGAAGATTCTCCTATCAAGCCGAGATACGCGGATCGCAAGTGTTAAGGTTGGAGTGCTCGAGAAGGGAAAGACCATAGAAGTTCACTCTCACGAAGGCTCGGATCAAATAGAGTATTACATGGATGGCAAGGCTGTAATGTATATTGAGGGCTTGGGGGAGAGGATCATCCATAAGGGATCCTTCACATATATACCTAAGGGCGTAAAGCATGGAATTAAAGAAGTGATTGAGCCTCTAGAGATTATAACGATATTCATTCCACCACTATTCTGACTTCCCAGAGATTATAACAGCTCAACCTCGGTTCCAAGGGCCTTGCCCGGAACGCCCTTCCTAAAACGCGCCCTAACAAGCCCTTTATTTCCATGCACATCGACGATCTTCCCTATACATTTCCTCTCTTTAACTGGCCATGCAACTTTACGCCCTAGAAGATTTGAGGCTTCGCTTGGCGACTTAACATTTGGAAACATCAGGAGGCACTCCTTGGGCTTCTGAGTCTTCGGTCCCCTCCTATAGCTGACTATGACTCCGCGAAGCTCCTCCATTCCGAAGCCTCCGTCAAAATAATACTGAAATGTCCTCCTTTCTTATATATCTTCTCAAAAATCGCCCTAATCCGAATAATTTTCATGACCGCCGAACATGGTATAGATTTCGACCTCTATGGGGAAAGTTCTGCTTTTTAGCTTTTACCGCTGTTTTGATTCGTCTCCTTCTTTGGAGTTGCATTTAAGATCACATATAGTATATTGTTTCCTCTGAGTAGAACTTGACCGTAATGGGCTACGAGTTTCCCATTATAATGCTCCGAAACTCCCTCTAAGATTATGTTCATGTAATTGTCGCAGTATGTCATTGTGCCCCTATATTCCACTCCATTCTTGAGCATCACGCCGATGTAGGCATTCATCTCCTTTACGAGGACATTAAGTGGCTTCTTACTTGGCTCCATAGAAATACCGCCAACCATCAATCATAACCTTGTTCATAATTTTGAATATAAAAAGCTTATCAATAAAGTTTTTAAGGACCACTGATCCAGCGCAATCCTCCACTTTGTAGATATCTCTAATATTATGTGCGGAGGAGCCTTTCCCTAGAAGATTACTTATGAAGATATTTTACTGAAGTGTCCTTCACAACCCTATTAATAATATCTGAATTAGTTCACAGTGGATTGCCATGCGCTTCCCAGCCGTGAACAGGAAGGGGCTAAGTCAGCCTGTAACAGCGATGATCCTACTTGTAATTCCAGTAGTATTGACTGGCGGAGTAGTCATGTATGCATATCAGATCATAGAGAACCAAGTTGCCTTAGAGATCCTGTCAGTAAAAAATCAGCATATCTGGGTATATGAGAGCGGAGAATCCTTCGCCGCAGTTCAGATTGACAATCTCGGCGGAAAAGACGTGTTGATCGATAAGATTCAGGTCAGAGGAGTAGATGTGGACTGGTCGAGGATCTACTATTACAGAACAAAATTAATCGCGGTTGACACCCTAAATTGTCCCGACGCCCACGAAAATAATTGGGATAGATTCGAGTATACCCCTGGAAATACGACAAGTTTTCTCCGTGCAACAGGAGACCTAACTCTGCCCTCAGGATGCACGCTTATAATCTACATTGAAAATCCGGACAACATACGTTTAGGGGATGTAGGCTCCTCCGTGAGCATCTCAGTCATCACAAAAAACGCCAGATACGATGTATTCTGTGTGGTTGATTCGGCGACTACCGCTCCGTAAATCCCAAGGGCTAAAGGATCCCTCTTCTCCTAAGCTCCTCAAATTTCCTCTCAAGATTCTCGGCTCTCTCCTCAGCCCTCGCAAATATCTCTGAAAGATCTCTCTTCTTAATGAGCATGCTCATCTTCTCAATCTCCTTGGGCAGCTCCTCAAGAGCTGAACCAAATATCTTATTCGCTTCTTCATCGCTCGATACTATCTCCAGCGCCTCCTCAGGACAGAAATCCACGCATTTAGGCTCTCCCCCGCATAAATCGCAGACGGAAACAACGTTCTTGTATGGATCCATGATGAGGCCGCCGTATGGGCATGCCTGGATGCACCATCCACATCCATCACATCTCTCCTCATTCACGAGGATCAAGTTGCCATCTTCGGATTGTCTAAGAGCCATTCTTGGACAGGCATCGACGCATGGAGGGTCATTACAGAATCTGCATGTCATAGCTATGTTGAGGAGAGGGGCGAGCCTAATAACTCTGATCCTTGATAGAGATGGATTTGGAAAGCCATTCTTCTCTAAGGAGCATACATACTCGCATAATCCGCATCCGGTGCACTTATCCGGTCTAATCGTGATAAAACGTCTGCCCTCAACCTTCAGGTTTTTGCTCTTCAAAACTTTCACCCAAGAACTTTTTAAAAGTCTATGTGGAGAGATTATTTAAAATTTGAGAGTAAACAGCGATTTTTTGAGGTGAAAGGAGATAAAGATTTATGCATCAAATGCGCCTCAATCAATTAGAAGAGTAATGTAATTTTCTCTGGTAGGAAATAAGATGCGAATTAAAGTTCAGAGTTTGGAAGAAGCCCAGGAAATAGTTAGGAGGAGAGTTAAGGCAGAGTTTGGCTCTAAGGCAGAAGTGGATTTTCTGAGAACAACTCTCGAGACGGATCTATCAAGCGGTAAGAAGTTATGGCTTGTTGAGGGGAATATTCAGATAAGGAGATGGCTATTCTTAAAGAGGATCTGGCACTTCACATATTTCGTGAATGCTGAGGATGGCAGGATACTGATCATGCGGGTAAAGAGAGGATGAGATTACAACAGTTCTTTAAGCGAGATCTAATTCGGATCGGCCATACGCCTCAAATCCCCCTTAGCCTTCTGACTTCATCTTCTGAAAGAACCTTTGGGCCTCCTAAAAGATTAGAGATCAATAGCACCTTTGCATACTCCTCCAAGACTTCCGTTCTTATGTATGCCTGCTCAAGATTCTCTCCTAAGGCTACTGATCCATGATTCTTAAGGACTAAGACGTCACACTTCTTAGCTGCCTCTGCCACCTTCTTGGCTAGACTCATCGTGCCGGGCGTTTCATAATCAACCATCATGATCTCCCCTAGAACGATTACTGCCTCTGGAAGGATCGGCTTGTCAAGCGGTACTCCAGCACAGGAGAATCCCATGCAGAACGGTGGATGGGCATGGACGATCGCATTGACATCTCGTCTCGCCTTATATATCTCCGTATGCATGTGAGTCTCGGATGTCGGCTTTAATCTGCCCTCAATTACCCTTCCATTCATGTCGATCTTCACGATGTCTGATGGCTTCAAATATCCCTTACATAAACCGCTTGGTGTGACCAGAATATATGGTGAATCTGGTATTCTAACGCTTACGTTTCCGCCAGTTCCAACTATTAACCCCCTCATATAGAGTCTCCTCGTAAACTCAACAATCTCCATCTTCAATTCATCTACAGACTTCTCCACGGCCATCCAGACTCCCAAATATTCCTATAGCGTATTAATATCTCAGGCGGAGTAATATAAGGCATGTCTGAATTGTTAGGAGCGTGCATGTATGTGGGCCGATATAGTCTCTGAAAGATATGATCTTCTGGGAAAAGAATTGGAGAGAAAGGGTATCGATATAGAAGAGGTAAAGAGGAAAGTGGCGGAATTTAAGGTTGAGGTTCCATCCTGGGCCTTTGGAGCTTTTGGGGGTGGAAGGTTCAGCGGGTACACTCCGCCTGGAGCTGCAAGGGACATATTCGAGAAGATCGATGATGCAGCATTAGTTAATAGGCTGACGGATGCCTCCCCGAGGATAGGCATACATGTTGGACTTGATAATCCAGATGAAACCGCGCCGGATGAGATCAAAATGGAATCCTTCAAGAGGATCCGAGATTACGCTGATAAGCAGGGATTGAAGATAGGATCTGTAAGTCCAACATACTTCATGGAGGGCTCTCAGTTTGGAAGTCTCTCAGCGAATGATTCTGAGACTAGAAAAAGATTCATTGAGCATACATTGATCAGCGCTGAGATAGCCTCGAAGTATGCTATTGGACTCCTTACGCTATGGCTTCCAGACGGCTCTCTATATCCCGGACAGGTAAATATGCGGGAGGCTGAGAGGAATGTTAAGGCCTCACTTATGGAGATCTATGAGAAGACGCCTAGCTCCGTTAGGATGCTCATAGAGTATAAGCTATTCGAGCCTGGAACATACCATACTGTCATCTCTGATTACTGTGTTGCATGTGATCTTGCAAGGCTCCTAGGCGATAGAGCCGGCGTCCTAGTTGATATGGGCCATCATGCACATGGAGTGAACGTAGAGCATATAATTGCACGTTTGATCGAGAGTGGCATGCGATGTGGAATACACTTCAACTCAAGATACGTGGCTGATGATGATCATGCGGTTGAACCGAACATGCAGATCTTCAGGGTTTTCCATGAATTAACATCCGGAGGCGTCATCGGAAATGCTGATACGCAGAGAAACTGGGACTACATGATCGATCAGTGTTCACCGCTAGAAAACAGGATACAGGCAATACTACACTCGATCGATTCATTGATGGTCTCATATGCGAAGGCCCTAATCGTCGATGAGGAATCGCTTAGAAGATACCAGATGAAGAATGAGATTATACTCGCCAATAGAGTCCTAATCGATGCATTCCTCACGGATGTCCGTCCAATCATATGGATGGTTAGGATCGAGAAGAGGCTTCCATTAGATCCGATCAATGCCTATGCAAAGTCAGGTTATCAGGAGAAGATCGAGAGGGAGAGGATGGAGCAAAGATAATCTAGCCTAAATCGTGTAGGAGCCGCCCGCTGTTACTTCCCTCCTCCTAAGGGGAGACTCATTCTTAATTCGATCAATAATCTCTGATAAAGCCTTAAATGCCTCTGCTCTACGCTTAGAAGCGACGAGAGCATGCATGATATCCTCCCCCACCTTTACTGTTCCGCTCCTATGCTGGACTATGACGTCAACTACCCCATACTTCGCCTTTACATCCCTTACGAGCTTGCTCATCCACCTCTCCATCTCCACCTCATCGGCTTCAAACTCGAGTTGAAGAACCCTCTCTTCTCCGCGGCTCCCCCTAACAACTCCAACGTAGATCAGTATCGTCCCGATCTCATCCATCCGCCTCTTTATCCTGCTCATTAAAGACTCCAAATCATCCAGTCTTCTGGAGAACTTAACCTCCAATCCTATTCACTCCATCCATTCAAGTCATAGACAAAACATCTTAATTTTTCCCTCAACTAATACGTTATGTGCGACCTTCAATGTGAGGATGCGAAGGGCATGAGGGATGAGCTTTCTTCAAGGGATCGCCTTCTCTTAAGCATTGACTGCGACGAGCCGGATCATGTTCCATTATGGAACCGCGGCGGGATCCCATACAGGTACTTCATCGGTTCAGATGTAGATGTTCCATGGCCTAACCAGTTTGAACGTATAAGGCATAGCCTTAAGGCTGGCATAGATGATGTCGCCTATATATCTCCACCTAAATTTCTCCAGCGGGATGTTAAGATTAAGATATCTAAGAGGCATCCGCCGGGTGAGCGGCATCCACTGTTAATTAAGGAATACAGGACTCCCAAGGGGGTTTTAAGCAAGATAGTTAGGCAGACTCCAGATTGGCCTCATGGAGATGATATTCCACTCATAAGTGATCATGCAGCCGCCTCAGGCCGCTCAGTAAAGGATTGGGTTGAGAAACCAGAGGATCTCGAGGTTCTATCTTACCTATTCAGGGATCCGAAGGAAAGGGAGATTGAGGAGTTTGCTGGGAAGGCTGAGAAGATAGAGAGGTTCGCTGAGGAGCATGAGGTTCTATTGGTGGCCCATGAAGTTACATATTTAGGCAGTGCTGTTATGTGGCTTTGTGGATTTATAAAGGGCGTGACAGCATCGATTAGGAGACCGGAATTTCTAGATAGGCTACTTGATATAATTCATGAGTGGAACATGATGGCATTAAGGTTGCTGGTGGATGTCTGCGATTTAGACTTGATCGTTCATTATGGATGGTATGACTCAACGGAGTTTTGGTCTCCAAGAGCCTACAGGAGATTTATTTTTCCGAGAATGAAGGAGGAAGTTGACTTTACCCACAAGAATAAGGTTAGATTCGGCTATAGCATGGCGAGTGGAGCGATGCCCCTACTAGAAACCTTCAAGGAGATGAATATAGATCTGCTTTATGGAATAGACCCTGTTCAGGGAGGATATGACATGGAACGCGCTAAACGTGAGATTGGCGATACTGTGTGTCTCTGGGGTGGAGTGAACGGTCATGTGACACTTGAGCATGGAGGCAGAGAGGAGGTGAGGGATGCCGTTAGGAGGGCAATATCAACGCTTGCTCCCGGAGGGGGATTTATACTCTCCAGCGTAGGACGCATTTACTCTGAAGTTCCAACCAGCAATATACGGGCTATGATCGAGGCATGGAGAGAACTCGCAGATTACCCAAAGAGCAAGCCTAAGATCCCTAATCCAGCCATTTAAAGGTTATATAGGTGTGATGCTGAGTTTCTTGCTGGTGATCATTAGTGGTGGAAGTCTGGTATCAGCTTCCAGTATCGGCTGAGATCGATTATATCATGAGTTGCGCCTTAAAAGCTGAAGAGATAGGTTTCGATGGGGTGAGCAATGAGGATCACTTCTGGGTTACCGGGATCGGAGGGGGATGCAGGCCTGAATGCTGGACCATGCTTACGGCAATCGCCGCGAAGACGAACTTGAAGGTCTCCTCTCTGGTAACCTGCATGCCATATAGGAACCC
>QMXE01000016.1 GCA_003661975.1 Candidatus Bathyarchaeota archaeon | reverse complement strand
TGGAAGTATGGATCAGGGTTAACCCACAAGCATAAACGGAGAAATCAGACATCAAGAAATAAACCCTGAAACAAATCCCTTTCCAAAAAAGGCAATTAAAATGGTGGTGGGCCGGGCCGGACTTGAACCGGCGACCTTCTGCGCGTCAGGCAGACGTCCTAACCAGGCTAGACGACCGGCCCGTTCCGACTTTATGATTTGGGGTTTTTCCCTAAAAACTTTATTGCTATATGAGCCTGTACAGGTTCTTGTTTATCTGTATTCTTGGGAGGAAGTTTCCAGTTGTGTATATCTGTTGTTTTCTTATGCCTAGGGCTATCTCTATGAATTCCGGTATGACCTTGCTGATCATGATCGGCGTTGGCTTTCCAAGTCTTATCTCGGGGCAGAATGGATCGACGTAAACGTAGAGTCTTCTTCCCTTATAGTTGAATTCTGCCTCTCTGCTTCTGCCATATTTAGGTCGACTCAGTATCTTGAATGGCCAGAGCTTACATGCGAGGGGCTTCATGTCCTGAAGCATGCAATAGTATACTCCATTCGATTTTGAGAGGAAAATACATGAACCATCTGTTTTCTTGGCTAAATAAAGCTTGTTTAGGCCGGCCTCCGTCACTCCGATGCCGAACTTCTGAACTATCCTAAGCCACTCATCGAACTTCAAAGTAACATTATAATACATGCAGCAGATCCCGCATCCCGTGCACCGCCAATAGCGAACTTGACTCCATGGGATCGGAACCATCGCTGCTCCTCCAAGCCTACATCATTCAGCACCAATTAGAATGTTAAAAATTTCGGAATTTTATCCTTTACTTAAATATTCTCGGGTCAGATTGGAATCAGCCAGGGCTCTAAGCGGAGTCTCATGTATAGGCTTTCATCTCCTATATAGGTAGAGCGTGTGTGATGGAAATCCGAGTCTCGGATTCTCACAGAACTTCTCAACCTTAACTGGAGTCCAGCCTTCAATCTTGTAGTCATGGGAGACAACTCTCGCTCCAGCCTTAAGTTCGGCCTCCAGCTTCGGCCTCACCTTCTCATTTGCGCTTGTAGTTAGATATAGATAGACAACATCTGCATCGTTTATTGGCACATTAAATATGTCATCATTAATCACCTTGACTCTATCCTCCAATCCGAGCTCCCGCACCCTCATCATCGCCCTTTTAGCGAGATCCGTCCTCAACTCTATGCCTACGCATCTAGCCCCGAACTCCTTAGCGGCGATTATTATTGGCCCTCCGTCTCCAGCTCCCAGATCATAGAAGATCTCTCCAGGCTTCAACTCGGCTAATGTTAAGAGTCTACGTATTACCGGGACGGGGGAGGCTACGAATGGCGAGATGAACATCTCAAATCCCTCTTTCCATAATCAGAAAACTAATATTTCTATATTACGCTTCTCCCCTAGCCCTATAGGAATCTCCTCTTCAAGGCGTTTCTCTCAGCCTCAAGTATCAGATCAAATAGTCTATCGGAGATCTCCCTTTCCCTCTTCAGTATCTCACGGGCATCCGATATCCTCAATCCCCTGCCTGAGAGAACTATAGCTGCGGCCTTCCCATAATTCGATATTAAATTAGCCGTCTGCACAGCTTCGTCTCGAAGTCTCCTCTCAGACTTCCTCAGCCTCTGACCCTTCTTATCTATGAGCGTGTAGGCTTCATCCTCATCCACCCTAAGCATACCCAGCCTATTAGAGCCGCATCTTGGACATTTAGGCTTCAAGGGCAGATCATCTATCCTTATGGTTTCTAGGTAGTTCCAACAGTTCACGCAGATGAACGTGCGGGTCTCATTAAGAAGTCTAGCCCTAGCGGACTCCAATAGTATACGTTTCATTTTCTCGGGCGGTATAAGATCCGTCTTCATGCTTACCTTCTCTATTCCGAGACGTGCAAGCGTTGAGGGCTGATCATCAACTCTGAGCTGGACAATGCTTATATCCCCATCGCTTATCCTCTGAAAGACTCTGATCAGGCCTTTAAGGTCAAGATCCTTAGTGAAGACCTCCTTTAATGCCTCCTCATAGATCACTGTTCCCTCAAAGCTCCTTATCAGACTCTGAAGGCTTACACTGCTGAGATCAACATGCTTCTTTAAAGCGCCGAATCTCCTCGCTACATGTATCAGTCTCCTCTTGAAGATTCCAGTCCTGACGCATGCCCTTGTAAGGGCCTCCCTAACGTATCCGGGCGGAGAATCCTTAATCTCATCTATTATCTGAATTATAGATTTAGCCCTAACCTCACCCGCCGACTGTATCAGAATCCTGTAGGGATCATGCTGAGTTGCAACTGTATATCCAGTCCTCTCGGTTATTAGGTGGCCTAAGAGCTGAGCTAGGGCCCTATTCGTTAATGAGCCAAAATGGGTATGCAGGATTATGTAGTCCTCCCACTCCTCAATTGTTATTCTCTTATCCGTTGGAACGGGCATTCCATCTCTGATCATCTCAACGGTCTCGTTGATCGCACTTAGAATAGTCTCCTTACTGGCGGGGTATCTCTGGGAGAGCTCCTCGGAGATCTCCTCTGGGCTAAGTCCACTCCTCATCTTCTCCTCGACGAACCTTCTTATCTCGCCGACTTCTTGAGCTACCTCGTATGGAACTGGAATCTCTTCCCCAACCCAGCTCGGTATAGCCCCAGTCGGATCATTCAGGGGTCGAACGTAAATCTTGTCGCCAATGACATTCATTATCTTCCATGGGCTTCCACGTATGACGAACTTCACTCCGGGCCTCCCATACTCGGCGACGAAGGCTTCATCCAATAATCCAATCGCAGCGTCGGTCTCCCTATCCACTACCAAATAGTGCTTCTCATCTGGAATCATGGATAAGTTCTCAAAGAAGTATTCATATAGGGGCTTTGAGTTCCTAGGCTTAACTATCACATCCTCATCTGGGGCCATCCAAGCGAATCTCGGAAACCTATTGTGCATGTATTCCGCTATGCTTCGAATATCATCGATGGTCAGATTCCTGTATGGATAGGCATTCCTGAAGGTCTCAAGTATCTCTTGGAAGTATATTCGCTTTCGCCTCATGAGCTCAACGGCTATCTGATTTAATAGGACATCATAGGGCTTCTCAGGTATCTCCACTGGCTCCAACTCCTCATTGTATGCTCTCCTGCCTATCACGAGAGCCTCTAATGTATCGTCGGAGTCCATTGTGATTATGACTCCCTTAGCCATTCCGCCTATTCTATGCCCGCTTCTCCCAACCCTCTGGATTAAGCGTGTAACCTGCCTTGGACTCATATATTGGATGACTAGATCTATCCTTCCAACATCTATCCCGAGCTCAAGAGAGCTTGTGCATATTAGGCCTTGAAGTTCACCATTCTTCAGTCCCCTCTCAGCCGCTATCCTAGAGGCTTTCGCCAATGATCCATGATGGATCGAGACTGGAAAGTTTACATCCCAAACCTTAAATCTGCTGGCCAAAACCTCAGATATGGATCGGGTATTCGTGAAGAGAAGAACCGAGTTATGCTTCTCGATCAGCTTACGCATAAACCTTAGTCGCGCGGCAACCTCAGGATGAGTATAAAGCGAAGAAGCAAGCGTGTAATCTTCAGGTTCAGGCTTCGGGAAGATTATCTCAAGATGCATTCGACGTGCAACTGGAACCTCAACGATCTCAACTGGCCTTTCATCTCCAACGAGGAACTGAGCAACTTTCTCAGGAGTGCCAATAGTCGCTGATAATCCTATAATCTGAAATTCCTCTCGAACGATCTTTCGGAGCCTCTCAAGTGCAAGTGAGAGCTGACTTCCACGCTTATTATCCGCAAGCTCATGAACCTCATCTATTACTACCCACTTCAGCGATCTCAAGTGGCGACGTATGACCCAGCCGAAAAGTATTGTCTGCAGGGTCTCCGGGGTGGTTATCAATATGTCAGGCGGGCTTCTCGACTGCCTAGCCCTCTCGCTCACATCTGTATCCCCATGTCGAACTGCTAGTTTAAGGTCTAAATTGTTACACCACCACTCTAAACGTTCAAGCATATCTCGATTTAACGCCCTAAGCGGAGTTATGTATAGAACCTTTATGCCGGGTTCTGACCTCGGCATCTGGATTAGTTGGCTGAGTATGGGCAGCATCGCAGCCTCAGTCTTGCCAGTCGCGGTTGGAGATATAAGCAGAACGTTCTTTCCCTCAAGAATTAATGGGATAACCTTCTGCTGAGGCTCAGTTGGAGTCCTAAAATTCTTTTCCCTAAGCAATCTTCTTATTGGCTTGACGAGTAGATCGAATGCATTGACCTCATCTGCTTTAGCATCCAGCAAGGCTCCCAAATCCAGGAATGGTAAAACAAGACGAATAATTTCAGCTCTCAGCATTAAAGATTATGATGCCTCCCTAATAAGTTATGCTAAACCTTAAAATCGATAATGAGGTAAAAATGGAGCGTGGAGGCTCTTAAATGGCAAAGCTAGCATTGAAGGGAGGGAAGCCCATTAGAGATAAGCCATTCCCAAAATGGCCTGTATTTGATGAGAGGGAGCTAGAGGCATTAAGGAGGGCACTTGAGAGCGGAGTCTGGGGGGTCAGAGGCTCACTTCAGAGGGAGCTCGAGAAGAAGTTTGCATCCTACCAGCATGCAAAGTTCGGGGTCTCAGTCACCAGCGGAACAGCAGCCTTAGAAGTCTCGCTTAGAGCGCTTGGAATAGGATGCGGGAATGAGGTGATAATTCCGCCCTACACATTCATGGCAACCGCAACATCCGTGCTATACGTCAATGCGATCCCCGTATTCGCTGATATAGATCCCGAAACATACACGATCGACCCTAAGAGCGTTGAGTCGCTGATCACGGATAAGACCAAGGCTATTCTACCAGTTCATATTGCCGGTAGACCGGCGGATATGGATGCCCTACTATCAATAGCCAAGAAGAATGACCTATACATCATTGAGGATGCATGTCAGGCTTGGGGATCAGAGTGGAGGGGAAGAAGGGTTGGGGCCATAGGCGATATAGGCGCCTTCAGCTTCCAGTCAAGCAAGAACATAACCTGCGGTGAAGGTGGAATGATAGTCACGAACGACGAAGACCTATATGTCAAAGCGTGGTCGCTGCATAACTGCGGAAGATCACCCAGAGGCTCATGGTATGAACATATTCTTCCCGGAGGGAATTATAGGATGACGGAGTTCCAAGCAGCCATACTACTGGTTCAGCTTGAAAGGCTGGATGAACAGACGGAGAGGAGAATGGATAACGCCCGCTACTTAGATGATAAGCTATCAAAGATAGATGGCATAAAGCCTCTAAAAAGAGATGAGCGCGTAACGAGGAACTCATATCACCTTTACATCTTCAGGTATGATCCAGAAGCCTTCGGAGGAGCCTCAAAGGAGAGATTTGCGGAGGCCATGAGAGCCGAGGGAATACCGGTAAGCATAGGCTACTCAAGGCCACTATACAAGGAGGAATACCTAAAATACTTCTCCAAATGTCCACTCTCATGTCCATACTATGGGAGGAAGATCGATTATTCGAAGGTTAAGCTCCCCAACACCGAGAGGGCATGCTACATAGAGGGATTATGGCTCACCCAGAATATGCTCTTAGGATCCCGTGAGGACATGGATGATATAGTCTCAGCGATCGAGAAGATACAGGAGAACGTAGATGAACTTGGCGAATAAAAAAATTATAGGGCCTGATCGCCTAAAACCAAAACCTTTTTATAGTAATAGCGCTTCTCCCTTGTTTTTGGGGTTAACTGAAATGGGGTATTGCTTTATCGAGTAGATTCGCCGAGAAGATCCTAATTTTTGATACTACACTTAGGGATGGAGAGCAGACTCCTGGAGTTTCTCTAACACCCGAGAAGAAATTGAGAATAGCAAAGCAGCTAGACGCTCTTGGAGTGAACATAATCGAGGCTGGATTCGCAGCTGCCTCGCCCGGAGAGATGGAGGCAATAAAGCTCATATCAAAGGAGAACCTGAAGGCTGAGATCTGTAGCTTCGCGAGGGGAGTCAAAAGAGATATAGACGCAGTTGCAGAGAGCGGCGCGGACTCCGTCTTCCTAGTCATACCATCATCTGACCTCCATATAAAGCATAAACTGAGGAAGACGAGGAATGAAATTCTAGAGTTGACGGCTGAAGCTATTAGATACGCGAAGGATCTCGGCTTAACCGTTGAGTTTGGACCTGAAGATGCAAGTAGGGCTGACATGGAGTTCCTGAAGGAAATGATAGCAACCAGCATCTCCATGGGAGCCGATAGGGTAACACCATGCGACACGGTTGGGATATTAACTCCCGAGAGGATCTACAAGTTCTATTCGGAGCTAAGGGATGAATTTCCAGATGTAATATTGGGGGCTCACTGCCACGACGACTTCGGAATGGCAGTTGCAAACTCGATAGCCGCTCTAAAGGCGGGGGCAAATGAGATACATGTGACCGTGAATGGAATTGGAGAAAGAGCTGGAAACGCCGCTCTAGAGGAGATCGTAGTAGCCCTAAAACTGCTATATAATGTTGAAACATCTGTGAAGACTGAAAGGCTCTATGATACCTCACTCCTAGTCTCACGCCTAACAGGAATTTCAGTTCAGCCGAACAAGGCTATAGTAGGTGAGAACGCATTTGTCCACGAATCCGGAATACACACCCACGCGATCCTCTCTGAGCCTTCAACATACGAGCCCATTCCGCCAGAGATCGTGGGTAGAACGCGAAGGCTCGCCGTTGGAAAGCACGCAGGCTCACGGGGGATAAGAGCGACACTGAAGGAGATTGGATTAAATCCAAACGATGAACAGCTTCAAGAGATCTTCCGCAGGGTAAAGACGCTTGGAGATAAGGGCAAGATCATCACGGACGCAGACCTATACGCCATAGCCGAGGCCGTAATGGGATTGCCATCCAGCAGGGCGATCAAACTGGAGGAGCTAACAGTCGTAACTGGAAATAGAGTTACCCCAACAGCCTCTGTAAGGCTAAACCTGAATGGCAAGCCGCTAATAGAGGCTGCAACTGGAATCGGACCCGTCGACGCCGCCATGCAGGCCATAAGAAAGGCAGTCTCAGCAGTCGAGCCAATTCGCCTTGAAGAGTATCATGTGAAGGCAATAACGGGTGGAACGGATGCGCTCGTGGAGGTAGTAGTGAAGCTACGTAGGAGAGACAGAGTCGTCACGGCGATGGGAGCCCATGGAGACATAGTCATGGCAAGCGTAGAGGCGATGCTAAACGGGATGAACGTCCTCATGAGCAACCATAGCACATCAGAAAAGCCGGGCAGCCGATCATAGGATTCAAAAAGCTTATAAGCATGAACTCTGTAGGTAGTTTGGTATTTCATACATTATGGAGGAAAAGCAAGTGAGGGATAGTCGGGTACGGAGGAATCGTTTCCTCCGGAAATAAAGCATTTCTGGCGATCTCCTATAGATTGAATTCTCAGGGAACAATAGAATCCCTCGGATTATGTCTGTTTTCTGAAGAAAATGCAAGCGCAAGAAGATCTGTTCTTAATCAGGCGTTAGGGAGGGATCCATATAATGGCTGAGATGACGGGAGCTAAAGCTCTAGTTGAGGCTCTGAAGAGGCAGAAGGTGGAGGTGATATTCGGGATACCTGGAGGGGCCATAATGCCAGTCTACGATGTGCTATACGATACTGAGGAGATAAGGCATGTGCTGATGAGGCATGAGCAATGCGCAGCCCATGCAGCGGATGGATATGCACGTGCAAGCGGAAGGGTTGGAGTCTGCATGGCAACTTCAGGTCCAGGAGCCACAAATCTAGTTACTGGAATAGCAAATGCATACATGGATTCATCACCGGTAGTCGCCTTCACAGGGCAGGTTCCAAGAGCATACATCGGAAAGGACGCATTCCAAGAGACAGACATAATCGGAATAACGACGCCAATCACAAAGTATAACTTTCAAGCCTCAAGGCCATCTGACATTCCATGGATGGTTAGGGCGGCATTCTACATAGCATCGACTGGAAGGCCAGGTCCCGTCCTCATCGATCTGCCCAAGGATGTTCAGACGGGGGCTGAGGATATGGAGTTCGACGATGACGTCGAGATTAGAGGCTACAAGCCGAACTATGAGCCTCATCCGCTTCAGATAGAGAGAGCGGCAGATCTACTCGCGAATGCCGAGAAGCCCGTAATAATTGCCGGTGGAGGCGTGATCTCCGCTGCTGCATCGCGTGAGCTCATAATGCTGGCCGAGCTGCTACAGGCACCCGTCGCGACTACATTGATGGGTAAGGGCTGCATACCTGAGGATCACCCCTTGAGCCTTGGACTGCTCGGCATGCATGGAACGGTGGCGTCAAACCTTACAGTTCCAGAGGCTGATGTCCTCTTGGCCGTCGGTATGAGGTTCTCAGATAGGACAACGGGGAATGTTGAGAAGTTCTGCCCAGACGCGAAGATAATCCACATAGACATAGACACTGCCGAGATAGGTAAGAATATTGAGCCGCACATACCGATAGTCGCGGATGCAAAGAGAGCATTAAAGTCTCTATATGATCGGCTGATCAAGAAGCTCAAGCGGAGGGAGAGATCAAAGTGGATGAGCAGAATCGCGGAGCTCAAGAAGCAGCATGAAGAGATGAGCGAGAAGCCTGGGCTCTCACCTCCACGCCTAATGAAGGAGCTCAGAAAGATACTGCCAACAGATGCTATAATAACCACTGAGGTTGGACAGAACCAGATGTGGGCAGCCCTATACCTAAAGGCTTACAAGCCCAGGACATTCATAAGTTCAGGTGGGCTTGGAACGATGGGATTCGGATTCCCAGCCTCCCTGGGAGCTAAGGTCGCATGTCCAGACGTTCCAGTAGTGGATATTGCGGGAGACGGGAGCTTCCTCATGACGGAGCAGGACCTAGCATCCTCAGTTAAAGAGAAGATCCCAGTGATAGTGATAATCTTGGACAACAGATATTTGGGCATGGTCGCCCAGTGGCAGAGGCTCTTCTATGATAGGAGATACTCGGCCACACATCTAGGCGAAACCCCAGACTTCATCAAGTTAGCAGAGGCCTTCGGAGCCCAAGGCACCTATGTAGGCTCGATCTCTGAGTTCAGAAGGGCCGTTAAGGAGGCCATGAGAAGCGACGTCACGACGGTCATAGACGTCCCGATACATCCAGAGGAGAACGTCTTCCCAATGGTTCCACCGGGAGAGGAGATCACAAAGATGATTAAGGGGTGAGAATGTTTTGGCAAAGAATGGGAAGAACTATATAATCTCATCGCTTGTTGAGCATAAGCCTGGAGTCCTCTATCAAGTCTCAAACATGTTTAGGCGTAGGGGATTCAATATTGAGACCATAACTGTCGGAGAGTCCGAGCAGGCTGGACTGGCTAGGATGACGATAACGATAAAGGGTGATGAGAGAACTGTTGAGCAGGTGGTTAAGCAATTGAATAAGCTCCTAGACGTAGTTAAGGTCAGCATTCTAGATCCAGAATCAACCGTGACCAGGGAGCTCGCCCTCATAAGGATTAATACGCCGAACGCCACTGTCAGGTCGGACGTAATAAATTACACGGAGATCTTCAAGGGTAAGGTTGTAGATGTAGCCCATGACTCATTGATGGTTGAGATGACGGGAGACTCAGATAAGATAACTGCATTCATAGAATTGATGAAGAGCTTTGGAGTTAGGGAGATCGCCAGAACTGGAATAACGGCCCTCCCAAGAGGAATGAGATCAACCCGAATGGAGTAGGAGGAATAGCATGTGGTTAAGGTATACTTTGATAGGGATGCCTCATTAGAGCCGATAATGGATTTGACTATAGCTGTCATAGGCTACGGCAGTCAGGGACATGCTCAAGCACAGAACATGAGGGACTCCGGACTAAATGTCATAATCGGAGTTAGGCCGGGCGGAGGCTCGTGGAGCAGGGCGAGAAAGGATGGATTCGAAGTCTATTCGATACCGGAGGCAGCTGAGAAGGCCGATATGATATTCATGCTGATACCGGATATGGCTCAGCCGGAAGTCTACGAGAAGCATATTGCACCGCACCTTTCCGAAGGAAAAACATTAGATTTCGCCCATGGATTCAATATACACTTCAAGCAGATAATTCCACCAGAGAATGTAGATGTAATAATGGTTGCGCCTAAAAGTCCAGGATTGAGGCTCAGGGAGACATACCTCGACGGCTTCGGAGTTCCAGCATTAATCGCGGTCTATCAGGACTGGACTGGAAGGGCAAAGGAGAAGGCCCTAGCTGTAGCTAAGGCACTCGGATGCACAAGGGCTGGAGTCGTAGAGACGACATTCAAGGATGAGACTGAAAGCGACTTGATAGGCGAGCAGACGGTTCTCGTAGGCGGATTAATAGAGCTCATAAAGAATGGATTTGAGGTTCTAGTTGAGAATGGATATCCACCTGAACTGGCATACTTCGAGGCATGTAACGAGGCTAAACTCATAATGGATCTGATATACGAGAGGGGAATAACGGGCATGCTAAAGGCAGTCTCGGACACTGCTAAGTATGGCGGATTAACAGTAGGCCCAAAGGTGATAGATGAGCATGTAAAGGAGAATATGAGGAGAGCGGCGAGATACGTCCAGAACGGAGGATTCGCGGAGGAGTGGATCAGGGAGCACAAGTCGGGAGAGAAAAATCTGAGGAGGCTCATGGAGGAGATCGAGGCTCATCCACTCGAGAAGATAGGCAAGTTCATAAGGAGAATATCTGGGATCGAGAAGTAGCCAGCCCAAAGGAGAATGCTCTGACATGAACTTGGCTGAGAAGATCCTTGCATACGCATCTGGAAGGGATGAAGTTAAGCCCGGAGAGATAATTCAAGCAAAAGTTGACATGGCAATGGCAAATGAGATAACCGGTCCACTCGCCATCAAGGCATTCAAGGAGATCGGCATAAAAAGGGTTTGGGATAGCGGTCGCATAGTTCTAGTTCAAGACCATCAGGTTCCAGCCGACACGGTGAAATCCGCTGAGCTACACAGAATAATGAGGAGATTCGCGGAGGAACAGAAGATAAAATGGTTCTACGATGTCGGATCCGGCGGGATATGCCATCAAGTCATGGTTGAGAAGGGCCATGCATTACCCGGAGACCTAATTGTCGGGGCTGACTCGCATACATGCACCTATGGCGCTCTAGGAGCATTCTCTACGGGCATAGGATCAACTGAGATGGCGGCGGTCTTCGCAACCGGCGAGATATGGCTTAAGGTTCCAGAGACGATCCAGATTAGGGTTGAGGGTATATTCAAGAAACATGTAACCCCAAAAGATCTAATATTGCATGTAATTGGCAGGATCGGTGCTTCAGGAGCAACATACAGGGCCGTAGAATTCACGGGTTCAGCAATAAGCAGTATGAGCGTAAGCGGGAGACTAACAATATGTAATATGACCGTTGAGATGGGCGCCAAGACCGGCATAATCGAGCCGGACGAGAAGACTCTAAGTTATGTTAAGCAGAGGGCTAGTAGGCCCTTCAGGCCCCTAAGAAGCGATCCAGATGCAAGATACGAGAGAATATTTGAAGTTAATGTTGATGATCTGGAGCCTCAGGTTGCCTGTCCGCATAGAGTGGATAATGTCAAGCCGGTAAGCGAGGTTGAGGGCGTAAGGATCGATCAGGCCTTTTTAGGCTCATGCACGAATGGCAGGCTTGAAGATTTGAGGGCTGCCGCCATGATCCTGAAGGGAAAAAAGATTGATAGGAGAGTTAGAATGATAGTTACCCCTGCCTCTCAAGAGGTTTACCTACAGGCCCTAAGAGAGGGGTATCTGGAGATATTCGTGGAGGCGGGGGCGATAGTCTCAAATCCGACATGCGGAGCATGCTTCGGAGGGCACATGGGACTATTAGCCCCCGGAGAAGTATGCATATCAACCTCGAATAGAAACTTCGTGGGTAGGATGGGAAGCCCGGAGGCCGAGATATACTTGGCCAGTCCGGTCACGGTTGCAGCCTCAGCCCTAGCTGGTAGGATAGTCGACCCAACCGAATATTTAGGTGATGAAGGATGAGGATTTCGGGTAAGGCTGTGATCTTCGGAGATGACGTAAACACGGATGTTATAATCCCAAGCAAGCATCTCACATCCCTCGATCCAGAAGAGCTGGCGAAGCATGCGATGGAAGGCTTAGATCCAAAATTTCCCGAGAAGGCGAGAGGAGGCGTCATAATAGTTGCCGGCAGAAACTTCGGCTGTGGATCAAGCAGGGAGCAGGCTCCACTAGCCCTAAAACATGCGGGGGTCAAATGCATCCTAGCGGATTTCTTCGCGAGAATATTCTATAGGAACGCCATCAATATTGGCCTACCCGTCCTCGAATGCCCCGGAATATCAGGCAGGATTGAGGAGGGAGATATCTTAACGGTTGACCTTGAAGAGGGCAAGATCATAAATGAGACTAGGAAAGCCGTTATTGAGGCTCATAAACTGCCGGGCTTCATCCTTGAGATTTTAAGGGATGGAGGATTAATCGCTCATTTAAAGAAGAGACTGGGAGGGATGGAATCTTGAGGTATAAAGTCGCATTGATACCAGGCGATGGGATAGGCCCAGAATTAACGGAGACAACCCTTATAGTCTTAGATGCAGTACAGAAGAAGACGGGCTTAAACCTCGAGTTTGTAAGGCTCGAGGCTGGAGATGCATGCTTCGAGAAGAGGGGAGTTGCACTTCCAGAGGAGACTATAGAGGCCATCAGGAACTCGCATGTATGCCTTAAAGGCCCAGTTGGGGAGACGGCGGCTGACGTAATAGTGAAGTTAAGGATGATGTTTGATTTATACGCTAACATCAGGCCGATAAGGTCGTATCCGGGAGTTCCATGCCTAAGAGATGACATAGACCTTGTGATAGTCAGGGAGAATACTGAGGGCTTATATAAGGGATTTGAGTTCATGGTGGATGATGCAGCTGTATGCCTCCGGGTCATAACGAGAAGAGGATGCGAACGAATAGCAAGAATGGCATTCGAGATGGCTATACGAAGGAATAAGGGGATGAAGGTAACGGCGATCCATAAGGCAAACGTGATGAAGAAGACATGCGGATTATTCGCTCAGGTCTGCAGGGAGATGGCGAGGCAATATCCAAACGTGACATTCAATGAGCAATACGTCGATGCTGCGGCTATGAGGCTGATAAAGGAACCTCAAAACTACGATGTGATCGTAACAACGAATATGTTTGGTGATATATTATCGGATGAGGCAGCTCAGCTCATAGGCGGATTGGGCATGGCTCCAGGAGGAAATATAGGGGATGAATTTGCGATCTTCGAGCCGGTTCACGGTTCAGCGCCGACAAGAGTTGGAAAGCACACTGCAAATCCATGCTCCATGATCCTTGCATCAAAGATGATGCTGGAATGGCTCGGAGAGAGATACAATGATCCCCTATGCCTAAAATCATCTGAGCTAATCGACTCGGGAGTAACGGCTGCCCTAAGGGAGGGATTAACCATACCAGACTTCGGTGGGAAACTGAAGACCATCGAGATGGGCGAGGCGATAGCCCAGAAGATAATGGAGATGAAGATCTAAGCCCTACTTGGAGGCTGGAGCAGTATGGCAGATTACATTCGAATATTCGATACGACCCTAAGGGATGGGGAGCAGACGCCTGGAGTCTCATTCACCCCCGAGCAGAAGCTCGAGATAGCCTATCAACTGGACAGGCTTGGAGTCGACACCATAGAAGCCGGCTTCCCAGCCGCATCCAGGGGCGAGCAGCAGGCATTCAAGGAGATAGTTAAGGCGGGATTGAAGGCTGAGATATGCGCATTAACGAGAACATTAAAGGATGATATAGATGCGGCGTTAAAATGCGACGCCCCATACATACACACGTTCATATCGACTTCTGAGGTTCAGATGAAACACGCCTTAGGAATGACTACGAATCAAGTCTTAGAAGCAACCGTCAGGGCAGTTGAATACATTAAGGATCATGGGGTTATCTGCGAGTTTTCACCGATGGACGCGACTAGAACCAAGTTCCCTTTCCTAAGGGAGGTTTGCATGGCAGCCGAGGAGGCCGGAGCCGACAGAATAAACATTCCAGATACAGTCGGCATAATGAGCCCGCAGGGAATGGAGGATCTAATTAGGAGGTTAAAGCAGTTCGTGAATGTTCCATTAAGCGTTCACTGCCACAACGACTTTGGACTTGCAGTTGCAAATTCTCTTGCAGGAGTTGCTGGAGGGGCAAGTCAAGTCCACGTAACAGTGAATGGAATTGGGGAGAGAGCTGGAAACGCCGCTTTAGAGGAGGTTGTTATGGGCCTACACTTAATCTACGGGAAGAAGACTGGAATTAACACTAGGCTGCTATATGCAACGTCGAGGCTTGTCTCCCAGTTAACCGGGATAATTCTTCAGCCGAACAAGGCTATAGTAGGTGAGAACGCATTTGCACATGAGTCTGGAATACATACCCGTGGAGTCACGGTTGAGCCTCTGACATTTGAGCCCTTCAGCCCGGAGGTCGTTGGTAGAAGGAGGAGGCTTCAGGCTGGGAAGCTCTCTGGAAAGCATGGGATAAGAGCTGAACTTGAGGAGGCTGGATTATACCCAACTGAATCCCAGCTGAAGAGGATAGTTCAGAGGGTTAAGGAACTCGGAGATAAGGGGAAGACAGTGACGGATGCTGATCTACTTGCCATAGCCAGAACTGTCATGGGGGAGGTTGAGGAGGAAAAGATAGTTAAATTAACCGATTTCGCCGTTACGACTGGCATAAGGGTCATACCGACAGCCTCAGTGAAGATAGTCATTGATGGGAAGGAGTATATCGCGGCTGAGACAGGCGTAGGCCCAGTGGACGCTGCAATAAAGGCAATACAGAAGATAACGAATAGGCTTGCAAATGTAAGATTAACCGAGTATAGGCTTGAAGCGCTAACCGGCGGATCCGATGCCGTAGCGGAGGTCATCATTAAAGTTGAGGATGACGAGGGAAATGTAGTCTCAGCCAGGGGGGCAAGGGAGGACATAGTGATGGCGAGCGTTGAGGCGATGATAAATGGAATAAATAAGCTCCTATTGAAGAAAAGGAAGAAATCGTAGCGTGGTTGAGATGGGTAAGACGGTCTCGGAGAAGATACTAAGCAGGGCTTCTGGAAAGGACGTCTACGCCGGGGACATAGTAGTTGCAGAGATAGACGCCGTCATGATGCATGATGGAATGGCAAAACTGGTTATCGATGCCTTCAATGAGATGAATGGTAGGAGAGTATGGGATCCAAGCCGTGTTCTCATCGTCATAGATCATGTTGCTCCAAGCGCCTATGAGGCATTCTCTAAGGTTCATAAATTAATGAGGGAGTTCGCCTTCAAACATAACGTTAAATTCCGTGAGGTCGGCTCTGGAATATGCCATCAACTAATGATCGAGTCCGGCCTCGTCTCCCCCGGAAGCCTAATAGTAGCCTCAGACTCGCATACATGCACTTATGGTGCTCTAGGGGCGTTCTCCACGGGCATAGGATCAACAGAGACAGCCGCAGTTCTAATCTCAGGTAAACTATGGTTTAAGGTTCCTGAAACGATTAGGGTAATCGTTGATGGAAAACTTCCCCTAATGGTCTACCCAAAAGACGTGATCCTAAACATAGTCGGAAGGGTTGGAGCTGACGGCGCAACATATAAGGCAATAGAATTCACAGGATCAACCGTTAAGTCGATGGATGTTGAGGGTAGACTGACACTTACGAATATGGCCGTTGAGATGGGCGCCAAGACCGGCATAATCGAGCCGGACGAGAAGACCTATGCATTCCTAGGTTCCATTGGCCACAAGGCCGATTCTGGATTCAGAAGCGACGAGGATGCAGAATACTCTGAAACATTAAAGTTTGATGTTTCAGATCTTGAGCCTCAGGTTGCCTGTCCGCATAGAGTGGATAATGTCAAGCCGATAAGCGAGGTCGAGGGGAAAGAGGTAGATCAGGTCTTCATAGGCTCATGCACGAACGGACGAATATACGATCTGAGAGTTGCAGCCGAGATCTTAAAGGGCAGACATGTAAAGAGGGGTGTGAGGGCAATAATAGTGCCTGCATCAAGGAGAGTATACAGGCAGGCGTTGATGGAGGGGCTGATCCAAATATTCATTGACTCTGGATGTGCAGTATGCAATCCTGGATGCGGGCCATGCGCAGGGGCGCATCAGGGAATACTAGCCCCCGGAGAGGTATGCATATCAACCTCAAATAGGAATTTTAAGGCTAGAATGGGAAGCCCAGAGGCCGAGATATACTTGGCCTCACCTGCGACAGCCGCAGCCTCAGCCGTGACTGGAGAAATAACCGATCCCAGAAGGTTCATGAGGGAGGGATAAATGGAGATGCTCGGTCCTGGAAGAGCCTGGAAGTTTGGGGATGACATCAACACGGATTACATTATCGCCGGTAAGTATAAGCTCAGCATAACAGACATAAATGAGCTCTCAAAGCATGCGATGGAGACTATCATGCCCGACTTCTCGAGGAGAGTCAGGAAGGGAGACTTCATAGTTGCCGGCAGAAACTTCGGCTGTGGATCAAGCAGGGAGCAGGCTCCACTAGTCCTGAAGCATCTCGGAATCTCAGCGGTGATAGCGAGATCCTTCGCTAGGATATTCTATAGGAACGCGATAAACATTGGACTTCCAGTAATAGAATGTGCGGAGTCTGATAGGATCATGCAGGGAGATGTGCTCGAGGTCGACATGGAAGGTGGATACGTGAAAAATCTAAGCAGAAAAGAAGCTTACAAGATCAGGCCTCTCCCGCCTGAGCTGCGAGAGATACTCAGGAATGGTGGACTAGTAAATTACGTGAAGGCGCATGGGAGGCTGCCCTGGCAGTAGCAATCTCGAATTTAAAGGTTCCAGATGCGCATGGCATTCTCGCCCATAATCGCCCTCTTCTCCCAAGGCTTTAGATCCGGCAGATGAAAATCCAATAGTCTCAGAAGCCTATCATATCCGGGCTCGTCGATTATCCACGGAAAGTCAGTTGCCCACATGAGCCTTTCAGCTCCAAACGCCCTATACAGGGCCCGATAAATAGGCTTTATATTGGGATATGGATATGGCTTATGGCTGAATGCATAATCTCCTGAGAGCTTAACATAGACGTTCTCATGCTTGGAAAGCCTTAGGATCTCATCTAAAGTTGGAGGGGGAATCTCAGTTATTATCCTCGGCCTTCCCAGCTCATCAACTGAAAAGTTCGATGGGCACATGCCGAGATGATCGAAGATTACAATTACATCTGGGAACTCTTCAATGAAGAATCTGAATAATTCAAGCTGTCCACTCCAAGGATAAAGGCAAATATTAACTCCAAGATCTCCACATTTACCCCAAAGATCATACGCTGCATGTCTCCTCAAGTCTCCCTTTGAGCCGTCAAGTCTGATCAGCCTAATCCCTGTTATGCCGTATCTCCTCACAAGATCATCCAATCTATCCCCTGGGTTCTCGGATGACAGATCTAGTAGGCCTACGCCAGCGAATCTATCGGGAAAGCGTCTCAGACAGTCGCTTAGGTATCTGTGATCCTCACCATACTCGTTTAATTGTATGAGCACGGCCTTTGAAACGCCAGCTCTCTCCATCACGTCCAATAGGAGCTCAACCGGAGCCTCCCTATCGGCCGGGACGAGCTCAGATGTCCCCCTCGGATACTCATCGGATCTCCGCAGAAAAACATGGACATGAGCATCAACGATTTCCATGCTGATCATCGCAAGATCGTTATCATGCCGAAAACTAAAATCTTTATCTGCTCATTCAAGTATTGGATTGGCGAGGCTGAGGCTTAATGGAGCCCGTATCATTCTGCGTCGTAGGAGTAGGCGGATATGGAAGGATGCACATCAGGATCATCGAGGCCCTAGAGGAGGAGGGCCTAGCAAAACTTTCAGCGGCGGTAGTTAGGAATCCGAAGAAGTATAGCGATGAGGTCTCTAGGCTTAGGAGGAAAAATGTTAGGATCTATAGGAGCTACATGGATATGCTTGAGAATGAGGCTGGAACCATCGAGATCGTGACTCTACCAGTCGCTATTCATCAGCACAAGGACATGACTATAACCGCATTAAAGGCTGGATTCAACGTGCTAGTTGAGAAGCCGCCGGCAGTTACAATTCAGGATTTAGATGCGATGATTGAGGCTGAGAGAGCCTCATCGGGATTCTGCGCAGTAGGCTTCCAATCTCAATCCAAAAATACCATCAAAGAGTTGAAGAGGATGATATGCGATGGAAGGCTGGGAGAGATAAAGGAGGTCATCGTCAAGGGAAGATGGAAGAGGCTTGATTCATACTATCAGAGAAACGCCTGGGCTGGAAAATTCATGTATAATGGAAAATACGTCCTAGATGGAACGGTTTCAAACCCGCTTTCACACTACCTATTTAATGGCTTATACCTTGCAAGTATGGAATGGGGCAGAGCCGCTGAGCCCTTGAGGGTCAGGGCTGAACTTTATAGGGCTCATAGGATCGAGGGTGAAGATACCTCATGCCTCGAGATCGAAACGGAGGATGGAGCCAAAATCTTCTTTTATGCTACTTTATGCGCGCCGTCAAATGAGGATCCAATCCATCAGATAATCGGCTCAAAGGCCTCAGCGGAATTGATTAAGGGCTTAGATGTTAAGGTTGAGTATTCCAGCGGCGGGGTTGAGGTCTTGAGGGATGACGGCTCGGATGATAGGGTTGAGTTATTCAGAAACGCCGCCAGATACCTCCGTGGATTAGATGAAGAGCTTAACTGCACATTACAGATGACCAGACCATTCGTTTTAGCCCTAAATGGAGCCTACGAATCTTCAGGGGCTATATGGAGGATCCCCGAGAAGCATCTAACCTACAGGGAGGAGGAAGGCTCCGTCTCAACCCTAATAAATAATATCGTTGAGATAATCGATAAGGCCTCCAAGGAGAGGAAATTATACTCGGATATTGGAGTTGAGTGGGCGCATCCAACCGAATACTTCAGCCTAAAGGGCTACAGAGGCTTCAGCATGAAGCTATGAACTTTATAATGGACCGGAATTCAACTCTATGCGGTGATGAAAGGCATGGTTTACAGGATTGGAATTCTCGGACTGAAGGGTCATCAAAATGTGGTTCTAAACAGCATACCGAAGATGGATGATGTGGTTCTGGCGGCGGTGGCGGATGATTCAGAGGAGGCTCTAATGAAGGTTAAGGCTCATCCAGCGGTATCCTCAGATACGAGATTCTATAGGAGCATAGAAAGGCTATTGGAGGAGGAGAGGATCGACATTGCATGCGTATCTGGAACCGACGGGGAGAGAGCCCGGGTTCTGCTCAAGTGCATCGAGATGGGAATACATATTCTAAGCGAGAAGCCTCTTACGATGACGCTTGAGGAGCTCGAGGAGGTTAAGAGGGCATATAAATCGTCAAGTGTGACGCTATCAATGCTCCTGACTATGCGATTTGAGGAGTCCTACAGGAAGATTAGGGAGACGGTTATGTCCGGTTTGATCGGCGAGGTATGCCTCGCAAATGCTCAGAAATCCTATAAGCTCGGGAGGCGGCCTGACTGGCAGAAGAGCCATAGAACCTTCAGCTCCACACTTGCATTCATAGGCATCCACATGGTTGATCTGATAAGGTGGTGTACAGGCAGGGAGTTCACCGAGGTTATGGCGTACCAGTCGAATGTCGGCCATCCAGAAGTGAATGAGATGGAGGATAATGCAGTTATGATATTGAAGATGGATAATGGAGGCTCAGCCTGTATTCATCTGGATTATTGCAGGCCGATGAAGGCTCCGACGCATGGGGATGACCTGCTCAGAATAGCCGGAAACTTGGGTGTGATAGAGACTTACGAGCAGGGCTCAAAGGTTAGATTGATAACTCACGAATCGATCATTGAGGATCTCCCGCTTGGAAAGTCCATTGATGAATTCATGAACTTCATGAACGCGGTTAAGGGAGTTGAGGATTGCGAAGTTCCAGCTGAAGATTGCTTCAGAGTTACGGAGATAGTCCTTAAGGCTAGGGAATCATCCGAGATCGGAAGGCCAGTTAAGCTTTAGCAATCCATTTTTATCCCTGAAGTAGCCTAATCTTCTTGATGATGCATAAATTCTTCGCCACTGTCCCATGCGGAATCGAGGATATCGCAAGCGAAGAGGTTCACGAGATTATCGGTTGCAAGGCGAAGCCGGATGTTGGAAGGATCTTCTTTGAGACTGGCTTGGAGTCTATATTCCTGCTGAACCTGAAGGCTTCAACCCTAAATAAGATTATGATTCAGATATGTCATGGCGTATTCTCAGAGCTCAAAGACATCTATAGAATGGTTAAGGATGTAGATTACGGCTGGATCATAGATGCCGATCAGCCGTTCGCGGTGAGGAGTGAACGCGTTGGGATTCATGACTTCACAAGCATGGATGTCTCCCGCATCGTCGGGCAAGCAATAATAGACTCATACAAGGAGGCATATGGGAGAAGGCTTCCCGTAAATCTGGATGACCCCGAAGTTGAATTCTACGCTCTGGTTAGGGATCAAGAGTTTCTGCTCGGCGTAAATACGACTGGAAATTCGCTGCACAGGAGAGGTTATAAAGCCTATATGCATCCGGCCGCCTTAAAGCCTACACTTGCATCTGCCATGCTTCGTCTCAGCGGATGGAAGCCTGGGAAGGGCATTCTGGATCCCATGTGCGGCGGAGGGACAATACCGATAGAAGCCGCATTTAAGGCTGCAAATATCCCGCCGGGACACTTAAGATTGGACTTTGCATTCCTGAAGTTGAAGTTCATCGATGAGAATGATTTCTGGAAATTGAGGAATAGACTATTCGCTGAGAAGAGATGTGAGGCTCCAGCGGAGATCTATGGCATGGAGAAGTTTAGGCATCACTTAGAGGGGGCCATGCGTAACTCCGAGAAGGCGGGGGTGAGGGAACTTATAGAGTTCAAGCTTGGAGATGCAACTAAGAGCTTTGATTACCCGGATGGAGAGATAGACTATGTAGTCGTTAATCCGCCCTATGGCATAAGGATGGTTCCAGGCGGAAGCCCAAGGGGTCTTTACAGTCGCTTCCTGAAGGCGTTGAGGGAGAGAGTTGAGGATGCAGTCCTAATCCTCATAACTGCAGCCCACAAAAGATTCATTGAGGCCGCTGAAGAGAATGGGATTGAGGTTATCGAGAGGAGAATAGTTCTTCACGGCGATTTAAGAGCTAGGATCTTCAAGTGCAAACTTTGAAGTATACCTTGTCTTATCGATTATCTCCCTGAAGAATACATGCCACTTCCAGCCTATAGAAGCATGAAGGGACGCCCTAAACATGTTCGTTCCAATATAGTATGTCTCTCCCCCTCCCATCTTCGATGAGACTATCACAGGCTTGTTTGAGATGCGCTCCCTCCCTAAAACCCTAACATCATCCTTGACGGTCAGCAGATGCGCCATGTCGCTTCCAGGAAGGAATTCCCTCATACCCCTCAGCCCTCCGTAGTCCTCAATGATCAATATGCGTATGTCAGGATGCTTTAGTTCGCTGATCCCCTCAATGCCGAATATGTCTGATAGATACTCAGTTAATGGATCTCCGCTATCATCGAAGCTTAGGTCATGCATGCATGCGACGAGAACTCCTCCATCTCGCACATAATCCTCCAGGGTATCCCTGAAGTTCCTAGTCGAGTATCTCTGCCCGGCTAAGACGACAACTTTATAGTCCAATAGTATATCGCCATCAACCTTGTAGTCGCCCAGAAATGTGAATGGAACCTTTAGGCTCCGCATGAAATTATATGCATAGCAAAGGTAATTGAAGTCTAATGCTCCATGATATGCGCTCTCCAATGGGACTATAATGGCTAAGTCCCCATTTAACGGCTTGTAGGTCTTCATCTCCCTGCAGGCCTTCTCAACGGCGCTCCATCTCTCAGATGAGTTGTGGTAGGTCGGCCTGAAGTTCCCCTCTGATCCATAAAAGTCTGAGGCAAGCCATCCCAGCCCCGATGCTCCCTCATGTAGGGCCTCCTCACTCCACTTTAGGATCTCCTCTGGTTTAGGTTCATGCCCCAAGATTATTCTATGAGCCTGAAGGACAAATATGAATGGTCTTCTGAGGAGGTCCCTATTGATCTTCGCGTAGAATCCAACGCCCTTATCATATAGTATTGGATCTCCCATCCAGCCTGGATATAAATCCACAAGTATAAGATCAACCTCATCCGCTGTCCTTATGAATCCGCTGCGGTAAGCTTCAGGATTATAGCAAATCGCGATCTTCAAGTCTGGATTTACATTCTTAACGGCCTTCCTGAATCGTCTGATGTAGTCGATGTACTTCTGCAGAAGCCACCTCATGTATGAGGCCTTCTGCCTTTCAGATGCCTCATCCAAAGATTCTGGGAAGGAAACCTTGAATCTCCCTTCGAAATCCTCCCTCCATCTGCTCCAGCTTTTAGGGTCTATATCCCATCTCCACGGAGGCTCATCATCAATGTAATATCCCATTAGAGCCTTGTAGCCTTTGAGGTGACGGGAAACCTCAGCCGCCGCCTCTATGATCCCTTCTGTCTCGGACTTCGAGAATACCCCGAATCTATGGCCTACAAAGCCGTAATCAGTGTAGCTGGCCGTGAATGTCAAGAGGCACTTTGCATCGTTCTCAGCGCAGACATCCAGAAACCTGCGGGTTCTCTCCCTATAAGATTCTTCCCTGAGGAATCTCCTCCAATAAAAGTTCTGGATGAGCAGGATTCTTATGTTGCTGGAGGTTAATCTCTGAATCTCCAGCCTCCAAGAGTCCTCATTCTTTTCAAATCCGTAATAGAAGGTTAAGCCCAAAGGTTCATTCATAGAGCATCATATGAGATTAATTTGATCGATATTTTAGCATTTACACCTCAAAATATTCTAATGTGCATGCGGGGGCTATCTGACTTTTCTTTTCATGTATAGAAATCCGGCTGCTATCGAGGCTAGTATTGCAATGCTAACCTCTAGGTAAGTCAACATGGATCCCTGCCCCTGGACTACCTGGACTATTGGAGATAGCTCAACGTGAGGCATGGCTGATATGGACTCTATCGGTGGAACGGCAACTCCGAAGTGTTGGATTCCCTGCTCCTTCGGGATGAGAGGCCAAT
>QMXE01000015.1 GCA_003661975.1 Candidatus Bathyarchaeota archaeon | reverse complement strand
GGGGGATGTTCAGCCTGAAATCTTTAGGAAGCCCATAGAGGAATTCTCGTCAGTATAACCCCTCATATCGAATATTCTCGTAAAATATTGGTGTTTCTTTCTTTTCATTTTGCCATTTAGAATACAAAAGGATCGATGTGTCTCCACGCCGATATATATGTCAGCATATATACGTGGATATTCCGAGCATAATAGGAAGGTTCTAATTTGTGGAGGTAATGCATTAAGCAAGGTGAATAGTCATTGTCATCGAGATTCGCTAAAAGATGGGAGGAAGGCTATAAGAGGAGCATAAGGGATATCCTTAAGCCTTCCGTCCCGTTAAGATCGAAGATAGAACTTGCAATCAGACGTATAGAAGCTCAAATCCAATATTTAGAGGGGACATTAAATAGGTTCTCTGAGAGGGATAAATACCTCTTCTCTAAGGTTGTTGATGCATACTCAAAGAATCAAATTCAAAGGGCAAATGTATTCGCCAATGAGCTGGCTGAATTAAGGAAGATGACGAACTTCATGATGAATGCTCAGCTAGCCCTAGAAAGGGTTGTGCTTAGGCTGCGGACAGTCAGTCAGCTCGGCAATGCAGTTGTCAATTTAGCCCCGGCAATAGAAGTCCTGCGAAGCGTCAAGGCTGGAATATCCGGGATCCTCCCCAACGCCGAGAGGGAACTGGATCAGGTTGGAACCATGCTCAATGACATAATGATTGAGGCTGGACACATGACTGGTATGAATCCTGACTTTGAAGTTGCAAGTGAGGATGCACAGCGAATCCTCCGGGAGGCAGCGATGGTGGCTGAACAGAGGATGAAGGAGAAGTTCCCAGAGCTGCCATCCCTCAAGAAGACTGAGGATTACGGCGAGGACATCGAACACTCACAATATTAGAGGGATCGAAATGGCTGGTAATGTAAGGTTCGAAGCCCCAAAGCTTATAGGGAAGCCCGTAAGGGCGGATGGAGGGGAAGTAGGTAGGATAATCTCCTTCATAATGGATCCATCCGGCCAGATCGAGGATGTCATTATAGAGAAGGGAGGAATCCTGGAGAGACATCCAGCTGAGATGTTGCAGGTTAGAGGTGAAGACGTATTCCTATTATCGCCCATCGAGAAGAGGCTGACATCCCTATCGGAGAATCTCCCAAAGATAAAGAGGAGAAAAGAAGTTCTGAAGGACCTGTCGGAACGTAATGTTGTGCCATCGGAGATCATAGAGAATCTCGCCGAGAGGATAGATGAGAGATTAAAGAGGCTTGAGGATGAGGCTAGAAATCTCATAGACGAGATAGAGAGGGAAGCTGAGATAAGAGAGGAGAATATAAAGTCTCTGCAGATGGCCAGAGCCTTCCTGGAGATAGAACATGCCATGGGAACGATAGATGAAGAGACATATAAGCAGTCAATAGTCCCCCTCCTCAAGGAGATGAAGAATGAACAGCAGAAGAGATTAGAGATCCTTCGAATAAAGGAGCGGATAAACTCTATTCTTGAAGGCGAAATTGAAGCCCCAGTAGAAGAAGAGGCTGAGGAAGAGCCTCAACAAGTTGAAGAGGCAGGTTCGGAGGGGGAAGAGGAAGAACTGATCCCTGTGAGCGCAACCTCCGAATAGATCAATCATTCCTTCTTGGCGAGGTAAAGATGATCGATAGGATACTCCGTAGGAGTCGGAAGCCTCTTAATGAGACCATCTTAGAGGCAATTAGGGAGCTTGGGAAATGCTACTCTAGAATTGAGCTTCTAAGATCGAAGCTCAAAAAGAGAAGTAAGGATCTATTCGATTCATGCGTCTCCTACATGGAGAGAGGACTAAAGACCCGAGCCTCAATCTACGCGAATGAGATAGCTGAGATAAGAAGGATACTCTCAACCCTAGAATATATTCAGCTCTCTGTTGAGAGGGCAATACTTAGGCTCGACACCATAAAGATAGTCTCCTCGAATCTTGAGTCTCTCCGCAGCATATTTGGGGAGGTTAGGGCGGCATTAAATCTCATAGCAGATGTAATGCCCTCCATGATTCCGGAGGTTAACAGACTAAACAGCGTTGTCAATGAGATAATGGAGGAAACCGAGTTTAGCATGCAGATGCCCACACCTATAGCGGTGAATGATCCAAGCGTTGAGAGCATTCTATACGAGGCTGCATCAGTTGCTGAGGAACGGATAAAGACTAAGCTTCCCGAGCCTCCGCTTGAAGGACATGTGGTTACAAGCGGATCTACTGGGCGCTTAGTGGCCATTTCAGCTCTTGGCGATGAATCAGCCGAGCCGGAGACTAACGGCTCCTCCGAGAAGAAGCTCGATTTATCCTCTTTCCTAGCAGAGGAATTGGTAATGGATTATATTGAGAGAAACGATGGGAATATGGATGTTGCTAGATGCGCAAGGGAGCTGAATATGCCATATGAACGCGTATTGAGCATCTTAGATTCTCTTAGGAGGAAGGGGAAGTTAAAGGTTAAGCAGTGGAGGAGATGAGCGCCCTAGAGGAGCTTGAGAGAATAGCAATAAGACACGCGCAGGAGGCTGTGAAGCTTGATCGTGAGGGAAAAAGAGAGGAGGCCATCGCAGCCTATAAGAGGGCAATCGACTGCCTTTTAAGGCTGATACACGCATATCCAAACCATAACCTCAGCAGACTCTTCATCCAGAGAGTTAAAACCTATAAGATGAGGATAAGGCTGCTACAGGATATATGGATCGATGGAAGGACAGAGGAGGATGTGACAAGCTGCGAGGTTGAACAGAGAAACCAAAGGGATCAGATTGATGAGCTGATATTGCATCAGCCTTCAAATGTTCACTGGAGTGATATCATAGGACTGGAAGAGGCGAAGAAATCTATCAAGAGGGCAATAGTCTATCCTTCGTTAAGGCCGGATCTCTTCCCGCTCGGTTGGCCTAGGGGAATACTCCTTTTCGGTCCTCCCGGATGTGGAAAGACCCTACTAGCCGCTGCCGTTGCTAATGAGGTGAAGGCTACATTCATCTCGGTGGATGCCGCCTCGATAATGTCAAAGTGGCTTGGTGAGGCGGAAAAGAATGTTGCAAGGATCTTTAGGGTTGCTAGGGAGAGGGCCCCATCAATCATATTCATCGATGAGGTTGATTCTTTGATGGGTACTCATAGGCTTGAGGTTGGAGGGGAGATGAGAGTGAGAAATCAATTCCTCAAGGAGATGGATGGCATAATAGACAAGAAGAGGCAGATTCACGTTTATGTTATCGGCTCAACGAATAAGCCTTGGACATTAGATGAGCCCTTCATCAGGAGATTCCAGAAGAGGATCTATGTTCCGCCGCCTGGATTCGATGAGAGGCTTGGAATCTTCAAGCTCTACACTAAAGATTTGAGGTTGTCTTCGGATGTTGACCTTGAGGAGCTCGCAAGATTAACTGAAGGTTTCTCTGGCAGCGACATATTCGATGTGTGTCAGTCGGTTCAGCTCAAGGTGAGTAGCGAATTATTCGAGTCTGGGATGCTTGATAAATCATCATCTCCACGTGAGATCACGATGAGAGATTTCCTTGAAGTCTTAAAGGATAGGAAGCCGAGCATATCTGATGCTTCCTTGGAGGCTTATGAGAAGTGGTTTAATAGATTTAAAGCCCTATAAGGATCCACGTTATACATGATTAAGAGAATAACAATTTATATCTGCAGGTCTTCTCCAAAATGATGACGCTAGATGGTGATCACTAATGATTAGTGGTGATGAAGAGGAAGAAATGATCGTTACTCCTTGGAGGGTAAGCGGAAAGATAGATTATGATCGTCTAATAAAGGAGTTTGGAACGCAGCCTCTCACAGAGGATCTACTGAAGAGAATAGAGAGGCATGCTGGAGAATTACATCTGCAGTTGCGGAGGCGCCTATTCTTTTCGCATAGGGGCCTAGATTGGATACTCGATATGTATGAGGCTGGAAGAAGGTTTGTCCTATATACTGGAAGAGGCCCTTCAGGCCCGGTTCATATTGGGCATTTAGTTCCATGGATATTCACGAAGTATCTTCAGGACGCGTTTGATGCAAAGCTGTATTTCCAAATGACCGATGATGAGAAGTTTCTTGTTAATCCGGACTTCACTTTAGATAAGACTAGGAGATTAGCCTATGATAACGCCTTAGATGTGATCGCTGTTGGATTTGACGCAAAAAAGACTAAGATAATCATGGATGTTGAGGATGCAGATATTATATATAGAATTGCAATTAGAGTCGCCAAGAAGATAACTTTCTCAACCATTAAGGCTGTGTTCGGCTTGAATGAGAGTTCCAACATAGGTATAATCTTCTTTCCGGCGGTTCAGGCGGTTCCATGTTTCATCGAGAGCGAATTGACAGGCGAGAATGTTCCATGCCTAATCCCAGCAGCGATAGATCAGGATCCATACTGGAGGGTGACGAGAGATGTTGCGCCGAAGCTCGGATATCTAAAGCCCGCTCAGATACACTGTAAGTTCCTTCCCGGATTGGGGAAGGGAGGAAAGATGTCGGCATCCCTCCCTGAGACCTGCATATTTACAACTGACTCCCCAGAAGATGTTGATAGGAAGGTTTGGAATGCCTTCACTGGTGGGAGGCCGACCGTTAAGGAGCAGAGGATGCATGGGGGAGACCCAACGATCTGTCCAATCTACTATTATGACTATTACTTGTTCGAGGATGATGACAGGAAGATCAAGGAGATATACATGAGGTGCAGAAGCGGCGATCTCCTATGCGGAGAACACAAAACAATGCTCTCTGAGAAGATAAAGAAGTTCCTAAAGGAACATCAGAAGAGAAGGGAGAAGGCAAAGGATCTACTTGACGAGTTCCTATTTAAGAACCGATAAAAGTTATATCTGACGATTAAACAGAATATTTTTGGAAAGCCCGGTGGTGTAGTGGTCAAGCATGGCGGGCTCTGGACCCGCTGACGAGAGTTCGAATCTCTCCCGGGCTACCATACAAATATTCCTCTCCGAAATTTCTGGATCCATTCAAATTTTCCCATGAAAATCTATGCTGTATTATGTCCGCCACTCCATTACGCCACTCTTCATGTGCTATCGTGAAGTAGGCCTCTGTAGGCTTCTATTCGCGGATTAATCTTGATCATGTGATTCCACTCTCTCTTTAAAGTGGCTCTTATGTAATTTGAACTATCCTCCCTACTCGTTCCCGAACATCCTTCCAGCTTAGACCTTCACTATACGATTGGATCGCCGTAGCGTAAAAATACCGAACGGCCGCTACGCAATCTAAAAATCGATCTTTACGCTCTTAAGTTTTGCAGTATCCTATAAGCCGCTCCAAAATGCCCCTTTCAGAAATCTGAAAATTCTTCTTCTCTAAGTTATGTCTTCATGGCCTTGATGCAGACGAAGCCCTTCCCCTTAGGATCATCTGTCGGCTCCTCTATCCTCGGCTTTTCATGCGGCGAATATCCCAAAGTGGATTTTATGCCAGTCACCTTGAATGAGCACTTCTCTAGTATCCGCTTAATCTCTTTCAGCGTGTAGAAGTGCGCGTGACCGTATATGGCGTGTCCCATTCTTCCCTTCCTGATGTATTCCCTGCCCCAGCTCGAGTCTCTTGGGATCAGGCAGATCGCCAATTCGCCTCTATATCTTAAGATTCGCCTCACCTCAATTATGCCCTTCTCTGGAGATTTTAGGAAACATATGGTGGCCACCATAAGTGCGAAGTCGAAGCTTCTATCCTTGAATGGTAGATATTCGCCTACGGCCCTTACTGATTCCACTCCGCGTTTCAACGCGATCCTCAGCATATTCGTTGAGGGATCTATGCCTACATCGATGGGAGCTTGAGAGTCTAATATTCCAGTTCCAACACCGATTGAGAGTCCGCTTCCCTTAAGCCCTAGAGCCCTTATCGCTTTGGCTTCGCACTCATAGAGTATGGGGTTCCTCTCGTACCACGAATCATATCTCTCTGCGTATTCATCGAAGATCCTATGTGACAATTTGATACACCTGAGCTCTCAGCATTCCGTACAATTTTCGTTTTGATCCTTAAAGCCTTAGTGCCTAAATATCTCAGCCCTTCTCATGCACTTTGGAAAGAAATAAATCTACGTAATGGCATGTATCTTGCGGTGATTCATGTTTCCAACGCATAAAGATTGTATAAACTTCAGAGACGGCATCTGCATGGTGCTAGGAGTTCCAGTAAACCCGAATGGACTGGCATGCCCAAGGTTCACTCCTAAAAGTCCCATGCCACTTGCCCCTCAAGGTTCTGGCGAGGTGAGCCTAGAAGAACTGAAGCGGAGAATTGACGCTGCTGAGGCTAAGCTTAGAATGATCAAGTCTATGCTAGAGAAGTTAAGGTAGGATCTGCTTCTGCAATTACGGTCTCTCCGGATTTAAATTTGTAAGAAGTATAGATTTGAATTGCGCGGGGGATCCACTATGGCTCTATATCGCATTATGAGGTGGAGCGAGTTTAGAGGTCTAGTTAGAAGGTTTATGCCTAAAATCATATTTTATGCTAAGGAGTCGAATCCGCTTGCAAAGCCCAAGATCGGTTTGAAGCTGATATTCTATTATGGAATGGATACTTATGTCTTTACGGATTACGCCGATGGGAAGGCATTGCATAAGACGGGGATTCCCGTGGGAGCCTCTGGAGATGAAGGACGCATAGATGATGAAGATATAAGACGCTTCTTAATGGAGCATCTTGGCGATGTAAAGGTCGTCTCCTTAGGCTTCCTTTCGATCGATTAATTCTATATGTGTGCTCAGCAGTTATGTTGCGAAAGGATTATAGTTCATTATAGCCAATAATCTATTGTGGAATATTATGTCTGAAATATATGAGTATAAGATTCATGATTTTTTGAGGAAGTCTGGAGGATCAGCCTCTAAGGAAGAGATCTACAAGGCATTCGGAGGAAGCATCGAAGCTAAGAGAATGATCGATGAGAAGCTCAGAATGATGGAGCGCTTCGGCCTAATAATCATCGAAAAAGAAGAAGTCAGATTGAAGTAGAGCTCGGCTCTCGCTGAGCAGAATTCACGTGTCATAGAGTCTACATTCACCTTCTAGTAGAGTAGACTTGTCTCTTTTTATTCGTGCAATCTCGTTATTGTGGGTTTTTTGATTTTATAATTTGTTTGGGCGCCGTTTAAAATGGATTGATTGTCTATTAAATTTAAATTCAATTTTCGCGTTATTATTTATCTGACGCTACTGTTGGAAGTGTGGTAGATGGATTATTTCATGGCATTCAGGGAGACCGTATATGTGCTTTTGGGCTTGCCAATATTATTTTATGGAGCTAGAATACTTCTTAAGTTAGGTAATGTTAATGTCTCATCTTCAAGATTATTTCTTAGGGGTGATAGATTCCTAAAATTTCTGGGAGATCTATTCTTCTTTTCTCTCTTATGCCTGGTCTTTGCTGTTCTCTTATATTTGTGGTGGCTGATGAATCTTGAAGTGTTTAGGATTTCGGGTGGGTTAATCAGCATATTAGCCCTAACATTCCTCCTCTCAGCGGTTAGAAACTTAAGCCTGATAGTTGAGGCATGATGATGGAATACTTGAATCCAGTATTAGTCGGTATATTCGCATCTCTCATTGCATCATATTTAACGCTGAGGATACGTCTGTATTCGTCGCAGAAGATAAAATATTCCTTAGCTAGGCTCTTCCTAAGAAAGAATGAGACTGTGAAATCATTGAAGATGCTGATCAGCAGCCTAATTGTATTCGTGTCTGGAAGGATGATTAGCATGCTGATATTATTGAATGTGCTTGAGGAATCGGCAATATACTATATTAGAGTTCCAATAGATCTGGTGGTAACTATACTATTGACTTACTCCCTGACAATCCTCTATAATGTGATCAAGCCGAGAGAGGTTAGTTTCGGTTCCTCACATGCTCGTCAGCATGAGGCTAAAAGGCAGATATAATCGCGAAACATCTCTTTCCCGTGCACAAAAATTTCTTTATTTAGTTTTTATACTCGCTGTTAATTTGCATTGTTGCATACTTTTCTGTTCACTCTGAGTTTCTCATTTGGCATTATACCCCCCTCCCTCAGAATGCACAGATCCTTTAAAAATGGCTATTGAGTACCGAATGCTAGGTGAGCATTTATCTCTATGGATTCGGATTGATGGTGATAGAACTTGTTGGATGAGGATATTTTAGCCTTGGAGGGTGTCGGTCCGAGCACTGCTAAGAAGCTTATATCTGCTGGCTATCCGACCGTTGAGGCTATAGCCGTTTCTCCTCCGCAGGAGATAATGGAAAGAACGGGTTTGGGCTTTAATACTGTCATCAAGATTCAAGAGTCAGCTAGGAAGTTGATGTCCTCAGACTATAAGACGGCGAAAGAATATTATGAGAAGAGGAGGCTTCTGAAAAGATGCACGACTGGAAGTAAAAGGCTGGATGAGATCTTAGGCGGGGGAGTCGAGACTCAAGCGATAACTGAATTTATAGGCGAGTATGGCTCAGGTAAGACTCAGATATGCATGATGCTCTCAGTCACTGCGCAATTGCCCTATGAGAGGGGAGGACTCGAGGGAAGCGTAGTCTTCATAGATACTGAAGGCACATTCATGCCTGAAAGAATATATCAGATAGCCTCGCATATGGGATTGGATCCCGATGCCGTTGCAAACAATATTCTCGTCGGCAGAGCCTACAATAGCGCCCATCAATGCCTACTGATCGATCAGCTATTCTCGATCTGCAAGGATAGAAATGTGAAGCTAGTGGTGGTCGATAGCATGATAAGTCACTTCAGAGGCGAATACGTCGGCAGAGAGATGCTTTCAGAGAGACAGCAGAAGCTCAACAAGTATCTGCATAAGCTCCTAAGACTGGCTGAAGCCTACAACCTGGCAGTTGTAGTCACAAATCAGGTTCAGTCTGATCCGGCTGCATACTTTGGAGATCCAAATAGGCCGGCTGGAGGAAATATAATGGCACATGCATGTACACATAGGGTCTTTCTACATAGGGGAAGCCGAGGGACCAGAGTGGCCAAGATCATAGACAGCCCATACCTACCAGAGAGGAAGGCTACATTCATAATAACAGAGAGGGGAATAGCTGATGTCGAAGAGGAAGATTCGGGGAGAAGCCGCTGAGTCGAAGGCTGAAGTGATATATGCCCCTATATTTCTCTCCAGCAGATTATTGTATCCCCGTATCTTCTGATGAATTTTGGGCATCTGCCACATTCGGTTATTAGTGTTGGCTGATTATCCTCGGGGCATGTGACGAGCTCCAACTTTACTATTCTGTATCTTGGCGGTTCCGGTTCTGCCCTGTGGATCTCCCTGAATTCCTCAATTGTTAATTCCGGCGCGAATACATCTTCGACATCCACTACTATCATCAATCTCCTTATCTTTATCCGATTTATCTCCTTGAGGCTCATGCAGAGGCTCTCTCCTGACCTCTTCTTGTAAGTATCTCGAGCCATGGATTATCCTTGAAGAATGACGGTAACTCCTGTGGGATCGTAACGCTTACTGGAGGAGACTTCATCTCTTCGGCTCTAACCCTAACCCGCATAGACTTCAACCTTGAGATCTCCTCGCTCAGCATCTTAACAGTCTCCTCCAACTCTGAAACTCTCCTCTTCAAGTCTCTTAGTTCATGAAGCCCATCTAGGATCATCTTCATCTCATCGGATCTTAACCCCTCATGAACGCTTATTTCATGTTGCCTTGCTGGAATAGCCTCCGTCACACCCCTCCCCCCGCAGATGAGGAGGCCAAGCCCATGCCTCTGAAGGATACTTCCATCAAGGATGGTAGAGTAGATCTTGGGCAGAGCCAAGTAGACCCTATTAGCCTTCTCAATGAGCCTCAATGACTGTAGGACGGCGTCAAGTAGCGAGTTTCTATCGGAGAGCTCCTCCTCCGAGAACACCTTAACGTATATGGTTGTTGATTCTCCATCAGTGAAAGCGAGGCTCGGCTTTAAGTCTGAGCCTACCTCATCAACCGATAGAATCCTGTATCCCCTACGCACAAAATATTCCTTTATCTGATTGATTATCTCACTCACGGAACTTTAACCAGCCTTCCATTCTCTCCCAGTTCCATTCATAATCCTCTGGAACGGCATATCCATAGACTATGCATCCTCTCCAAACGCTGAACTGGGGATCCTTAGTCATGACGATCTTGGCATTCCGGATTCCCTTCTCTTCGAGTAATAAGCGAATCTTCAACGCTGAATCAGTGGCTACATCCCTGAATTCCCTTGGAACCTTCCATGCGAAGTTTCCTCCCGACAAGAGTATCTGCCCATACAGGTATGGCTGGAGCTCTATTGGACATCGCTCGACGCTCTCGATTATAGATTCTCCAAAATCGATCATGCCCCTAAAGGTTATGTCGCCTATCCTGGCATCCTCAGGCTTCGGCATGCCCCTACTAAAATAGCTATGGAAGAGCTCATGATTCGGATTGAATACATACTCCCCTATCAGAAATCTCGTCCATGAATTCTCAGCTAGGTCGATCTCAATCCTCGTATTCGGAACCCTATATATAACCCTAAATCTCTCAGGGTTCTTCTTCGCCGCCTCAACGGCCTTCGTTAGATCCTTAGGTATCAATCCTATCTCCTCCTTTATCCTTCTGACGAATGCCTCTTCACGCGCTAGATCTCCATAGCCGCAATCCTTGAGTATCTCAGCGGTAATTGAGTTTGCATCTCCCCCTCCGCGATTTATCGCGACAACAGCATTCCTTATGGGATATCTCGAGATTGGACATACCTGCGTATTTCCATGTCCAGACTCTAAGACTACGCATGTAGGTATCTTCTGCGCTATAGCCACTGCTAGGGGCTGAGGTATTATCGTAACAGCCTTTACGAGTTTCTCCTCCTCGTCTATTTGTCGGTAGATCTCGAAGAGCCGCTCATACATGTATCTTGGCGCTATCGATGAGAGTGAGGCTACAACATAGAATCCGTCAAACTCCTTTTCGGGGGGCTTGAAGGATTTCAGTCCATACTTCGTAATCTCATATACGACCCTCCAAGCCCTCTCATCATCCTTCCTAATTATGCCATTCTTCATTGGATATACCATTCTTAGGGTTAGATCCTCCCTGCTTCCGAGGTATAGGGGGATCTCCTTCCCAACTACAACCTCTTTGGGGGTTCCCATAATCCTATACATTAGGGACTCAGTATCCGGAAAATATCCCCTATTCTCTATTATCTCAGGAGTCTCCCCGCATGTTATGGGTCCAAACTTAAAATCTGATGTTCCATAATCTGCTCCGAACGTGTATCGGCGCTTATACTCCTCACTCATAACTTCATCAGCTTCTTGATCTCTCTTCTATAAAATCTCTCCAAACACATCTTTAAAGCATTTCTCTGAACATCTGATAGCGACAAGCCCTGTAGTTCAGCTATCTTTAGACATGATTCCCTATAGCATAGTGGAACTCTGACTGAGATGACGGCCATCGACTCCTCCTGGAATATCGCCCTTAAAATCCCACTTGGCTCTCTGGAGTTTCTTCTGAGGGTTCCGAGGAGATTCAGCATTTCCCTCCTTGGATAGGCCGTTAACTTTAGTATCTGACCGCCCACGTCGAGTATGCTACTAAAAGTCTCCTCGGTCTCTCCAAGCCACACTAGACCAAAAGTTTTAGTCCAGCTCCTCAGCTTTTCAAAGTCTATGTCTCCACGTAGGCTGCAGGAAAGGTCGCAGTATCCGAATTCCTCAGTCGACGCCATGAAGATCTCATCTAGGAATTTGGGGCTCTGAGTTAAGAATCTGAACGGCACCTTGACTTTTCTGTCCTCAGCCTTTGGGATGAGGAATTGGGAGATCCTTCCATCCTCGAATATGTAGAATCCGCCTTCCTCCCCCTTGAACCTCACTCTCTTCTTGAGTAGATCCAAGAGTCTAAGCCAGTAATCATCCACGCTTAAGTTTGGCTTTCTCTTCAAGTAGCATGTGATCTGACCAGAAATCGTTATATCCCCAACTATTATTGAGCACCCCTCTTGAAGCCGTAAACGCCACATAAATATTTGATGATGGACATTTTAAGCCTTTTTTATCCGGCCATCCAAATCTAATCCTCGGCTGATGGACTGAACCTCAATACTCTACTCGAGAACTTTATCTCGCCAATCCAAAGGTAGTGCTCATCAAACCATATGTAGCGAGGCCAGAAGAGCCCGTTCCTAGTATTCATCGGCTTCCAGCTGCCTATCATAATGTCCGGTAGAGTATCATTCTTATGCGGAATCTCATTCCATATCAGTATTAGATTCCTTTCTAGATCCACCGTGATGAGATGCTTGCCGTCTGAGTATACGTCCTGCGGAGTTCCCATCGGATCATCTTCCTTTATTATTGATAGTTTCACGCATGGAATGTTGGGTAGCTCCATTTTCGGAGGCTTCTCGGCTTCCCCCTCAGGTATGATGTATGGCTCAGCGATGCTGAATATGTCCGTCAGGTTGTAGATTATTATCTTCCTTGGAATCGTCCTTGTCGTTATTATGAGGTGCTCTCCGTCACTGAATATGTTTCCAGATGCGTCTTTACCTATCACAACCATGCAGTCTGGAGCTCTCTCCTCGAGTATCGGCTTCTTCCAGATCAAGATTTGGTCGAGAACGGAGATGTATACGTATCTGTCATCTATTGTGACTCCCCGTATGCAGGCTCTATCAGGCTAACCGGTCTCCGGGTTCGGAGGGAGATATCGACTCATGTCTATCATTAAATCTGGCAGTTCACCATTTAGTTAGCTTGTTCCCGTAACAACGAGCATATCGTCATATACGGCGACATCGGATGGCTCAAAGACAAGTGGCAAGTCCATGAAGTCATAGATTATATCTGGTTTAGCGCCGCTCTCATCTGGCAATGTATAATTGAAGATTACGTATGTAACTCCGAATTTGCTGATGAACCTGCAGCATCCATCACTGATCATGTCTGCCTTATCAAAATAGTTGAGTATGTGGATCATGGTTTTAAGCGCGTTAAACGCGGCGGTTTCAGGTTTCTTCACCCTTGGACATAAGATTGGAGAATACGGGCGGCCATAGTCTCCTGAGATTAAGATGTCACTATCTCCTGAAGGCGCCTTGGAGATATTTGGACCCGCAAACTTCTATATTGATAGACTGCCTCCTGGAGAGGCCAGGTTGATCGAGACGGAAGTCTATGTTCCATCAGTCACGTCTCAAACCGCATCATTAAAGGTTGCAGTCACATATCTGGATGATGATCTCTGGGTATCTCGGAGTGAAACTCATCATCTAAGCGTTCTGCTGAGAGGCTTCATCGATATATCCTTGACGGATACCGCCGTTATCCCATCCGCTCCAACGCTAGGAAGCCCATTCTCCATAACGATTACCATAACTAATATTGGAACATCAGCTGCATACGCGGCGTATGCCATACCAGACTTGAAGGGGTTGCCGCTTAGATCCTTCAGTCCAAGATCGGTTTATGTCGGAAATATAGAGACTAATCTTCCAACAACGATCACAATTAATCTTCAACTTGAAAATACAACTCAAGGAGGATAGTTCTGCCCGTGATCATAAGATGCCTGGATAATCTGAGAGCTCCGCATAATGTCACTTTCAATATTCCAATAATTGTTGCTCCGCTCGGAAAGTCTGAGATCCACACGTCTAAGCCTCGAAAAACCAGCATGAGCATACAGGATCCGCTATTGCTCGCCATCATAATAGCAGTTGTGGCCGTGATAGCCATAGCCTTGAAGAGGTGGCGGTAGAACGGATGAGGATCCCGGACATACTCGCCCTTTCTTGGCGTCAATTAAAGGAGCGTAGGCTTAGAAGCATACTTACAATACTTGCAATCGCGGTGGGTGTAACGGCAATAATCGCCCTATCAGTTCAAGTTGAGGGGGCCAGGGCAATAATCCAGAATCTCGGTAAGCTCGGACCCAACACTATAATAGTCACCGTCCGTGGGAGGATGATGCCCTTTACGGATGCCGACGTCGCGAGGTTAAGGGAGCTGAATGGAGTCTCAGCTGTTAGCCTATGTTCATCATGGGAACTAAGATCGCTGGATTAGAAGATTCCGTAACGCTTCTATGCATATCATCATCGGATCTCAGGAATCTGCTCGGTGAAATAAAGTTGATCGATGGTAGCTTATACATGGATGTTCCAGTCCCTCAGGCATTAATAGGCTATTATATCGCCTTCGATGAGGCTGGAGAGGTGAGGTATAGGGTTGGACAGCCAATGCTTCTCGGCGAGATGAGCCAGACGAGATATAAAGCTGGTCGAGCCGTATCCGTTAGGATAGGCAGGGGAAATATAATATTCCGTTGTTGGAATCCTAGACCTTTACGGGACATCGCCTATGAGGATAGATGTTGACGAAACGATCTTCATACCGATAGAATATATGAGGATGTTCGTTAAGACAGGTTCATACAACATCGTATTGGTTGAGGCTGAGGATGCTGAAAGCGTTGATCAAGTTGCAGAGCTGATCCGATATGCCTTCGGCAGAAGAGTAAGCGTCACGCCGATAAGGCAGATCGTGGAGACATTCTTTTCTGTAACGGCGCAGATAAACTCTCTCATCCCCGGAATTGCGAGCACATCATTTATAGCTGCTGGGCTGGGAACATTCAATATAATGATGATCTCCGTCTTGGAGAGAGTTAGGGAGATAGGGATCCTAAAGGCTTTGGGAATGAGGGATAGGGAGGTTCTATCGCTATATATGATCCAAGGCGTCCTAATAGGGATGATCGGAAGCATCGTTGGAGCTCTGCTTGGCTTCGGAATGACATATGTTATGCCCTACATATTGGGTAGCTTCACTCCAAGCCTTATGGGAGGGCCGAGGAGAGCGCCATTCGCCTTCACATTCAATCCCATCGTAAATCCCATATACATGGGCTTGGCAATGACGATATCCATAACCGTAACGTTGCTTTCCAGCGTATATCCGGCGTGGAGAGCAGCTAGACTTGATCTAGTTGAGGCTTTAAGATACGAGTAATCGCCGAAATTAACTATAAAAGTCACATTCATAGTATTGCTTTTCTAGGAGAGAACTAAATGAGGATATTAGACGGCGTATACCTTGTTGGGGGAGCCGGATATAACCTCTCAGGTGGATGCAATGTCTATCTCATAGATGCCAGGGGAGAACTCCTCCTTATAGATATTGGATCGGAAGGCGACGTGGAGCTCATAGAGGAGAATATTAGATCTGAGGATCTAAATCCTAAGGATGTATCAGTGCTATTTATAACTCATCCGCACACGGATCATGCTGGCGGAGCGGCTAGGGCTAAGAAGATCTTCGAGTGTAAATTAGCCGCTCATAAGATTACAGCCGAGATTATAGAGGGCGGATTTAAAAAGAGCCAAAATGAGCCTCAGCCGGCTCAGGTTGAGATTAAGCTGCATGGAGGCGAATCATTAGCTTTCGGAGACCTTGAGGTTCAAGTCTTGGATACGCCGGGGCATACGAGGGAGGGAGGCGACCTGTGCTATCTAATCGAGGCTAATGGCAAATCAATATTGTTCACGGGAGATATTGCCTTTAAATGTGAGAGGGGATTGATGGGAGGTCACCCCGTCACTGCTTGGATAGGAAAGCGAAGCCGAAAGGAGATAGAGACTTATCTTAACTCCCTAAGAAGCCTCTTGGAGATCGCGAAGCCTGATATTTTGCTGCCAGGGCATGGGCTTCTAGCATTGAGGGAAGGCTGGAGAGAACTGGATGAATGTATACGGATAGTGGCGAAGCATCTGGAGGAATCCCGCTCGACATGAAGATCTCAAGTTTTAACCTTCAGAGCGTCAAGTCAAGAATTTACCGTAGGTCTTCATGGTCTCGGAGAGGACGAGGCCATCAAGATCTCTCTGGATCAGTAACGCTATGTATCTTGAGATTTGGAATACGCCTTATACTCTCGATCCTGTCTGGGCATTCTCCCTCTCAAGCATCTTAAGTCCATATTGAAGAAGTGAGATCGCCTCACGATGGATAGCCGCATCACCCTTTATTCCTTCTCCAAAGAGGAGGGATTCGAGGGTATCAGATGAACCTTCAGGTTCGCCTCTATCTCCCTTCGCTTAAGACTCCGAGAATGATCTTTCCGCCTACAACATTCTTTTTGAGCGGTCTAATCGCGGCTTGATGCCTCAAAAATTTGCATGCTAATCCTTGCAGGTCTCTTTAATGATCTCTTTGGCAGTTCTCCTCACGGCTTCTTCACTGTTAAGTTTGGGCCTCCATCCGAGAGACTTCAATCTATCTATTGATAGGCGCATATATTTTACGTCTCCCCTCCATCCCCTTCCTCCATCAACTCCCCCAGTGAAATGGAATGACACGTTGGTTAATCCCATCTCCCCCACGACGATCTCGGCTATCCTCCACACCTCAATCCAATCCTCAGAGCCGATATTGAAGAACTCAACCCCACCCTTGCATTTCTCGATGAGCAGTGAGAATGCCGATATGAGATCGTCTATGTAAAGATAAGATTTTCTCTGCCTTCCATCACCTAAAATCTCTAATTCATGCGGATTTCTCCTTAGTTTCTCTATAAAGTCGTATATGACGCCATGTCTGCTTCTCGGACCAATAATATTGGCTAATCTGCAGATCACGGCCTTAAAGCCATAATTGTATGCATATGAGCATATTAGTGCTTCGGATGCCAGCTTCGAGGCTCCATAAATCGATATTGGCTTTAATGGAGCATAATCCTCAGGCGTCGGGATTTCAGCAGCATCTCCATAAACCGTCGATGAGGATGTAAAGACTAGAAGTTCAGGTCTTCCATAAAGCCTCATCGACTCAAGCAGATTATAAGTCGCCAAGACGTTCTGTTCAAAGTGCACATTGGGATTTGAAGCTCCAATCTTAACTTCGGGATTCGCTGCTAAATGGAATATGACGTTACAGTCCTTAACTGCCCTGTGGAGATCCTCCATTCTTAGCATATCTCCCCTGAGGAATTCGAATGATGGATTATTCATCCAGCGTTTTATATTGTCTATTGATCCGCCGCTGAGGTTATCTATCACCCGGACATTCAAGCCTGAATTCATCAGTGCGTCAATGAGGTGGCTGCCGATGAAGCCCGCCCCTCCAGTTACGAGGATTCTGTCCTCATCGCCAAGTCCTCCCCATCGCATCTTTATCCTCCCGCATAAATCATTCTAAGCCCAAAAATAAGGTAGTGCATATACGCCAAAAAGATTATTATCCATTCTGAAAATTCAATTTATGCCGTGTAAATTGGCTTTATTTATTCTTTTTGGTGATGAGGAGTGTCTTCCAAGAGAAGATATATCGATCTGAGGACGGCATTGAAGAATTATCTGAAGGAGCAGGGAATAACATTGTCTGATCTTCTGAGCATGATGGATGAGGATAAGGAGGGGATAATGGATGCTCTTAAAAAGAGGGTTCACTTGAATGAGAGACAGAGCAGAATGCTAGAAGAAAATCTTACAAGTAAGCAGTTGAATCTCCTACTCTTCGTTATTCAGGCATTCTATATACTTAATCCATCCGGGCTCTATAAGGATCTGATAATAGAGCCAACAAGGGAGGATGTCATGTATGGAGATAAGGTTACATTTGAGGGCTGTAAGATGATACTGGAGGCTCTGCGAATATCAACTAGTGGTCTAGAAGATGAGCGTTAAAGCCTAATCTCTATTATGTCCCCATCCATCAGTATATGGTTTGATCCAACCCTCTGACCAGGATACTTAGCGCTTGGACCCCAAATACGCGCATACTTAAACTCCCTGTAAAGTTTGCTGTGAAGCTTCTTTGCGGCCTCTATGACCGTTGATCCCTCCTCGATCACTAGGGGCTTGGGGGAGGGCTTCTTCTCCCCAGGCTCCTTCGCATAGACACGAATTATCCTAAGCATCCTGAAGATTTGATGGCCTATATCTTCTAGGCCTATCCTCCGATTGCATGACACCGGGATCAAGGGAATCTTATCTTCATCGATGGCCTCCCTTAGCCTAGCCAGATTCTCCGGGGCTCCAGGGGCATCCAGCTTATTCGCGATGAGGATTGTAGGCTTGAATGTCAGGCTTGAGAACAGTGACTCTTCAATCATGTCTAATGTAACTTTCCCGCGTATCTTGACGAGGGCGGAGTTTATCCTATAATTTGAGAGGAGCCTTCTGACATCATCGAGTGTGCAGTCAACTAATGTTCCACCGCCGATCATCTGCACTCCCGCCCCGCCGCTTCTCCTTATGACCTCAACTTCTCCCTCAGGCTTCTCGATCATAATTCCCGCCCTCTCAAGTTCCGAGCGGAGCATATTGAAGTCTCTGAGGGGATCCCCAGATAGGTCAACCATCAATATTAGCCCATCAGAATTTCTGGCGAGTCCGAGTATTTGGGGTCCCTCCATCCTGCCATCTGATGCGCCCTCAACGAGAGCTGGGGCCTCGACAAGCTGGAATTGTATATCCTTGTATGGGAGCATGCCGACGATCGGCCTTCTAGTCGTGAAGTATACTGGGCTTATCTCGGCCTTCGCTCCAGTTAGGGATGTGAGTAGGCTGCTTTTTCCAACATTTGTGGGGCCGAGGATCACAATTTGGCCTGCCCCCTCTTTTGGGACTGAGAATCCGCCGTATCCCCCTCTCTTCTGAGCTCTCTTCCTCTCTAGCTCCCTTTCTAGAATCGCTATTCTACGTCTCACATTCGCTAGGAGATTGCTTGTTCCCTTATGCTTCGGGACGAGGGAGATGAATTCCCGCATAAGTCTTATCTTCTCTGGTATGGACTTGCACGCTACAACCTCCGCCCATTTAGCCTTGGCCTCAGCTGGGAGATTCGTTACCATGCCTCAACAGCCCATGAGGCTCCACTATAAACGTTACGATCTTATCTCAGCAAAAATTAGTTTTTCCTTAATATGCTCTATACTGAGACTTAGAATTAATCTGTAAAATAAAGGGGATGTGATGACCTACTCTGGAAGCATGGCCTTGAATAGCTTCTCCACAGCGTCTATACGTGCCTTCTGAGCTAGGATCACACGGTTAGTTAGGCTTAGAGCCTCCTCTGGGCACCATTCTACGCATTGAGGCTTCTTGTCCTCTCTGTGGGAGCAGAGGTCGCAGACCATCACAATCTTCTTGTCTGGATCAAGCGTTAAGGCGCCAAAGTCGCATGCTTCAATACACCATCCGCAGCCATTACATTTGTCCTCATCTACAATTATCGCGCCGTTCTCCTCGGATTGCGTTAATGCATCTCTTGGGCATGCTTTAACGCATGGGGCATCCTCACATAATCTGCAGGTTATCGCGAGATTAATAGTCGGGTATATTCGGACAACCCTGATCCTAGACCTTAACGGATTGAAAACTCCGTTGTGCTCGAATGAGCATATATACTCGCATATTCTGCATCCAACGCATTTCTCGGGATCCGCGGATACAAATAGATGTCCAGTCTTAGACATACTTTCGCCCCCTACTTCTCTGCTTCTCTCTTCAATTTAGGCTCAACGATGTACGTATACTCTTCTAGGCCTAGCTCCTTAAGCTTTTCTATCGTTGGAACTCCCTCCCTCGTCCATCCTCTGGTTGAATAGTAGTCGTCTAGGAGGAAGTCGAGTTCCTCCTGGCTTACATAGCTTCCCTTAGCCACTCCTGAGGGTATTGGGAGATTCATTACTCTCGGCGGGAGATGATCATCCTTTCTGGTTAATCCCTCACGTATATTGTATAGCCTTCCAAGATTGCTTATTCTCTCTCCTACTTTACGTAGCTCCTTCCCAGTCATTGGTATCCCGGTTACCTCCCTATAGATCCTGGCCATGCGCTCATAATCCCATAGGCGCCTGCTGAACTTGCATATTATCAAAGCGTCGAATATGCAGTATACATCCTCATCCTCCATGACGAGTCTCCCCCTGCCCTTCTCAACCTTAAATCGGTCTACCTTACCGCTTAAGTCATGGCCGTAGCTTCCATGTCTCTGATGGTCGGCTCCCCTTCTCGAGACAGCGTAGCCCAACGCGCATGTCTTTAGGCCTCTAAGATCATAGCCTGTAGTCTCTACTCCCTTTATGTGGCTTGCAAACTCCTCTGATCCCTTACCAATCTTCTCGGATGCCCTCTTAACTCCCTCAGCCAGCACATCTCCTATATCCTTCCTTAGCGCTATCTTCTCAACCATGGCCACCATGGCCTCATAGTTTCCGAATCTAAGTTCGAGGCCTCCCGTATCCTTCTCGTCTATTAGGCCCCTCTCGAAGCACTCCATGGCGAATCCTATGATTATTCCAGTGCTGATCGCGTCTACGCCGTATTTGTCGCATAGCTCCTTAGCCTTTATAACTCCCTCCAATCTATCCACGCCGCAGTATGGGCCGAAGGCCATGAGTGGCTCGTAGGGTATCCTCGCTGCTGTTCCCTTCCAGGGCCCCTCCTGTATGAGGGCTATGTGCTCGCATCTCATTGGGCATGCTTCGCATCCCTGAATTTTAACCACGAAGTGCTCATTGAGGTATTCTCCGCTTACTAGCTCAGCTCCCTCGAATGTTGCGCTCTGATAATTCCTTGTTGGAAGGGCTGCTGCCTCATTCAGTGGAATAACATTAGCCGGCGTTCCAAGAGTTCTATACTTCGCCGTTTTTGGGCTTTTACTCATCTCCTCATATAATTCTGCGCAGTGCTCCTTCAGCCCATCTGGATCTGCAACCTCAACGTCATGGCTTCCTCTGACGGCAACTGCCTTCAGATTCTTTGATCCCATAACTGCTCCTAGACCTGTTCTGCCAACGGCCCGCCAATGATCATTTATTATGCTTGCAACCCTAACGAGCTTTTCTCCTGCAGGTCCAATGGTGGCTATGCGTATGTAATAGTCGCCTAGTTCCTCCCTGATCATGGTCTCGGTTTCCCATGTAGTCTTCCCCCAGATGTGCCTTGCATCCATGAATTGTATGGAGTCATCGTCGATCCAGAGGTATATCGGCTTCTCGGATTTCCCCTTAATCACAAGGATGTCGTAGCCTGCCCGCTTCAGCTCCGGCCCGAAGAATCCTGTGCTGTATCCCTCTCCGAGAAAGTTTGATTCTGGAGACTTTGCGAATGCAGCGTATTTTCCGCTTGTGGGAGCCATTGTTCCAGCCAATGGGCCGACCGCAAATATCAGCGGGTTCTCAGGGTCGAATGGGTCTATTCCGGGGGGCTGCTCATCGAGTAGCATCTTTATGCCGAATCCCGCTCCCCCAACATATTTCCTAGCGAACTCCTCGCTTAGAGGCTCAGTCTTATATGTCTTCCTTGACAAGTTAACCTTTAATATTCGCCCTGCATATCCATACAAGAAGATCCCCTCAAGTCCCCATCTTCTTAACGATAATGAAGCCATTAGTATAAATAACGCTTTTTGTTGTTTTTATGCGGTTGCACTAATATTATTTTTTGGAAGCCAGTCTTCCAGCTGCTTCGGATCCGATTCAAGCCTAACTCCGCCGCTGACCTTGGATACCCAACCCTCCCTTGCGTTCGCCTCTAAACAGGCATTGATGACCTTTCTTCCATGCTCCTCATCTTTAACTAGGGCTATGATGCTTCCGCCCATCCCCGCGCCTGAGATCTTAGCCCCGTATGCCCCTGCATCTAACGCTGCACTGCATATCTCATCGAGTCTTGGAAGACTGACATCATACAGGTCTCTGAGGAGGGAGTGCTGCTCGTTCATAACCTCCCCGATGATCATGTATTTACGCTCATGGATGGGGGCGTCGCTAATTCTTCTCCATCTTTCCTCTCCAAGCATATTTTTGGCTTCACTTCTGCCTATAGTCCCTCCACGTAGGATCTTTAATGCAAACTCCGTCCACCTCTGCATTCTAATGGTGAAGATTATCCTCTTCCTAGCAGTCTCATCTAGCTTGGCGAGGTGATCCTCCAATTGATCCTCATCTATCTTCTCCCACAGGGGCTCATCGAACCTATAGCCCAAAAGAGCCTTCAAGCTCCCCGGAACATCCGGATCCTCCATTAGTGCCCTAAGCGCCCTATTTATCTCCTCCTGTCTCTTCGGATGTATATCAGCCGTTGAATGTCTAATTCCAGAATCGATTATTGCGAAGGTTAAATCCCTAAATGGTAATGTCTCGACTCTGTATGGCGGTCTGCACTCAAGCACTATTATCCCACCATAGGAGACTCCATACTGATCTAATCTTCCACAAGGAATTCCAGCCTCTTCATTCTCAGCTGCGAATGCTATCTCAGCCAGATCCCGTCTTGAAAGTCCAAGTCCATAAGTGACATTTAAGAGATATGCGAAGCCGACCTCTAATGCCGCACTGCTTGAAAGCCCCGATCCTATAGGTATATCGCTCTTAATGGTAACCCTCATTCCACCGATCTTCTCGGCTAATCCTCTCTTCACTAGCACATTCACTACGCCTCGTAGATAATCCCCGAAGAACTTACCTCCAACCATACTGTTTACTCCGATGGCGAATGAATCGGTTGAAGGCTCGCCTCTACCCTCAAGATCCAATGATCTCACATGGAATCTTCTATCGCTGGTTGTCTCTCCGTAAAGATACATTCTGAGGTTTATGGCTACAGGTACTACTGGTAAGCCCTTATAGTCCTGATGAGTATTCAGGAAGTCCGCCCTTCCAGGAGATGAGACTATCACTCTATGCATTCTGCTTCCCCTTTTGGCGATCTGTTTCTGCATGTTTTATCTCATGCCCATATCTCTAAGCAATTGAATCAGTCTGTCTGGTCTGTCGCTTCCAATGGCATCTACGCCTAAGTCTATCATCTCCCGCATCTCTTCAATCCTGTTTGGGTTCCAAACTGCAACCTCCAATCCGCTTCTATGCGCTTCTTTTACGAGCTCAGAATTTACATTTCGATAATATACGTGGATGGAGCTTGCATGGGCTTTCAAGGCTCTCTGAAGTATGTCTTTTGGAACTTCGAAGAATAGTGCTCCAGTCTTTATGTTCGGGTTGAGATCATGCACTCTCTCTAGCAGTTCATGTATAAACGAGATTACTATAACATCCTTTTCAGCGTTGAGTTCCTCTATCAATTGGATCGTGGGCTCAGTAGCCTCTGGAACCTTAAGTTCAATCTCTAACTTCGCTTTTCCCATTGTGAACTTCAGGATCTCATCGAGGGTTGGTATCTTCTCGCCCATGCCAGCATCAAGGCTTCTGAGCTCATCGAATGTCAATTCGCTAACATACCCATGCCCATTCGTCGTTCTATCTACGGTCTCATCATGCATGATGACTAGTCTTTCATCCCTTGAGACTCGAACATCAATCTCGACTCTATCGACTCCGAGCTCAATGGCTCTCCTAACTGATCTAAGTGTATTCTCGGGCTCTAATCCCGCCGCTCCCCTATGCCCAATAACTTCTATCATGCCCATCCCCCTATAATCTTAGGGTTACAACTTATAATACCAAACCTTATCTTTTAGGCCGAACTCTATGGGGAGGAATAGTGTGTATGAGGCGGAGAAGCAGAAGATTAGAGCGGCGATTATCGCCGGATCGCCAATAGGCTTCGATTAGAGTTAATGGCCTGACTAGTCTTTCAAATCCAGCAATTGGCTTGGCCGTTAAAAATTATGTTGCAGACTATGCTGTGAAGGTATGCTTGACTCTATTTAAATCGTTAAATCTAGGCTTGAAGCCTGATAATCTAAGCGAGAAGGGTCGCAACGAGGTTTGTAAGGGGCGTGAGAATATACGGCCATGAGGAATTCACGAGAACCGGAAGATTCAAGTCGGGCATGGAATAGGTGGCTGCCGGCTTCCCTAGCTTCGCGCAGCCGAAGACTGCACTACCGCTAGGGACGGAGCGCGGTTTAACTTCCGAGTTCGGAATGGGTTCGGGTGGTTCCCGCGCCCTATGGCCGGC
>QMXE01000014.1 GCA_003661975.1 Candidatus Bathyarchaeota archaeon | reverse complement strand
TATTTCCAATATATGTTACGAGGAGTAAACAGACTCCGAATATGAATCCGAGCGTCAATCCTCGAATGGATGGAGCATTTAACGTGAATGTAAATATGCCCGAGAGCATGCATTGCATCCATAGTAGAATGTAGCATTTCTTCTTTGAAGGAAGGGTAAATAGGGACGAGTATTTGCTTATAGCCTTTTCCCTAACGTCTCCTTCAGCAGAATCTTTCATATCTGAAACTCCAACACGCCATATTTGAATTATCACTAAAAAGGTTAAGATATTCATTATTGTATAAAAAATTGTAAATTTTACGTCCCATACAATTCGTATTTGTTTTGGATGGAGAAAAACGTTTTGAGGCAATGATGTTAACCTTAATTTTTTAAAGGAAAAGATCGCCTCAATAGGATAGAAAAGCTTATTTTGTTAATGCTCTTCATGATCGATGAAGAATATGTCGAGCAGCACTCCTCCGCCTACAATTTTTCACATGCTTGAACGTCATCTCGGCAAGAAGATCCATGTAATTCTGGATCAATCCTATGGGTATGAAGGCATCCTTGTCGCTGTTACTCGTAACCCACCTGGAATATGGCTCTCAGAGGGTAAGGCGACCGTTCTTAGATCGACTATTGCGCAGCCGATACCTCAAGTTGTAAGCCGTGAGGATCGAAGCGAAGTATTCATAAATCTGAATTCCGTCCATAGAATAGAGATTCTCCACGATTAATCCCATTCAATCGGGAAATAAGAAATTCAGTAATGACAACGTTGCATATATGGCTTCTTCCGTCCGAACAGTCTTCACTCCTTGATTTGGAATAGTATTGATTGTGAAGTGAAATGCATTTTCAAGGCTAATATTCTCATCTTTCAGTATCTCCTTTAAGCCGCGGGTTGGAGAACCAAAAGCTATGAGCACCCGCTTAGATTTCCCCCATAAATCTGAAATCTCATTTAAGACATCCGCTATAGGCCTTCCAAGCCGTGATGTTGCTATTGTCAAGTCATACTTGCCTTCCTTTAGTATACGGCCTAAAGGAGACTTGGATATTCTAACCTCATAGCCCCAATAAGTCTTGATCTGATTCGGATCTGAGAGTTCGCCGATGAAGACCTTCCCCTTCTTCTTCACCTTGACAGTGACCCTCAAATTTCTCTGTAACAAAGCCTTTGGGATGAGTATCGGCCTTTCGACGCCTATATCGACCATAGCTCCTCTCTCATCAGACGATACTACAACGCCATCTCGATACTCTCCGATCCTCAACCCTCTCTCCTTGCTTCGCGTGGGATGATGAGGGGTTCTAAGAGGGGGAAGAATACCTACAAATCTAAGTTCAGGCCTTATCTTAAAGAGTCTTCTCCTTAAATATTGGGGAGTCTCCATGTATGATAGGATCTCGCCTATTAGAGAAGAGTCTCTGCTCTGATCTATATTTGGAATGTCAGGGTAGATTATAACTTCTTCTACGCGGAATATGGCCAATGCCCTTCCAATAAATCCTATTCTAAGAGTCTTCTCCCTTAAGTGCGGAATATCAGATACTATAGACGCCGGGATGGCAACTGATAATCTTATATGTCTCCTCTTAGGCTGTGAAAATGCATCCGCCGCCACGCTGCATCATCCAAAATCTGTATTATGATTGATCATCCGCCCATAATGTACTCCTCAAATCCTTCATCCGCCTCTAAAAGCGGAATGATCTTCAACGGATGCTTGAATGCGTAGGCTGAGATTGGGAGGATATGTCCTGCATCGCCTCTATCAAGAGCGATCTTCACTCCACGTATCACATCAAGAAGTATTGAGCCAGCATTTGGAGCGTCTATTGTTGATAATCTTATATCCATTTGCAGTGGAGCACCTCCAAAATATGTGCCTTCAATCCAGAAGTAGCTATCTCGGCTGTTCTTTAGGAATTCAACGTAGTCTGTTGAGCCGGCCACAACACTTGCTTTATAGGGAAGAACGGAAGTTACAGATTCAGTCTTTATTTTTCGCTTGATCTCACCTGAACGTTCAAGGGTCTCTGCGGATTCTGTTCCTCCTCCAACATCAAGCTGGTATGTCCGAAAGATTCTAACTCCTCTTCTATTCAATGTCTCAAGTAGAACCTTATGGAGGAATGTTGCTCCAACCTGATCTGTGAGATCATCTCCAACTATTGGAAGTTTAGACTCGACATATCGTCTTATCCAATCCTTATCGCTTGCAATTATCGTTGGAGTCGCATTTATGAAGGCACAGCCAGCCTTAAGGGACTCTTCGGCGTAATATTGGGAGGCTCTTTGAGCTCCGCTTGGAAGAAGATTCACTAAAACCTCAGCACCGCTTTTCCTTAAAGATTCAGCAACATCAACCTCCATGGAAGGATCAACCTTAATGGTTCTCTTAGTATAGTTGCCGATTCCATCGAGAACAGGACCCTTCAAAACTTCAACTCCAAGCCTTGGAACATCAGCAAACTTTAAGGTATTGTTTGGCTCGGCAAATATGGCTTCTGAAAGATCTCTCCCAACCTTCCCTGATGCGATATCGAAGGCGCATACGAATTTTATGTCCCTTGGATGATAACCGCCTACATACAAGTGTCTTAGACCTATACAATTCGCCTCATCATCAACATTCCTATAATATTCAACCCCCTGCACTAAGGCTGAAGCGCAATTTCCAACTCCAACCAGTCCAACCCTTATCTCAGACAAGAATCCCACCACCCTTAATAGAAGATTAATCTGCATATATAAAGTTGGCAAGTATCCCCTTAAAGATTAGCTCCAAGGCTGATGAACATGTCAAATTAACAAGAGATGACAATGGCGATCTCCAGAGGTGAAAGGTTTATATTAAAGCAAAAATAAAGGGGTAAAGTGGGGTTATTAATTATGACGGAGACGGTACGGGTCAGTAGGAATAGGCCTTGCTTATTATTTGAGACCTTTCGTTTCCAAGAGTATTAAGGCGATAGGCTCCTTTCCACGGTTATGCTGTGAGATGAAAGGGAAATGGCGTTCCCTAACTTCTTATGGATCACGATTTTAAGTTTTGTAAGCAAACTAAAATCTCGTAGCTCCCGACTTCAGTTTGGGGAGGCTCACATGAAAGCTTCGAGGAATTTGATAACCATTTTTATTCTTTTTCTTCTTCTATCTGTTCTTTATGTCTCTCATGTAGATGCTCGGCCTTACTGGCTTAGGAGGGGGGTTTATGCAGTTTATAGGTTTGAGGATGCCTATGCCGTTAAGGGGTTTGGGGAGTCCGGCTGGGAGCTGGTAAGTCTAGGCGGCGGATATTATAAATGGCAGGTCGTAGATGTTAATGAAAGCGTAGCCGTCTTAGAGGTCACCTTAAGGGCTGGGAACATGTCTAGGAGCGTAAATGTTACCTTAGATCTCGAGACGATGAGTTTAATTGATGAGGATGGCAGGGTTTGGGGTAAGGCTTGGCTGTGGATAGACTTAACGAAGATGCCTCCAGCCCCACCAAACAATACGATTATAAGAAATGTTACGGTGGTCATGAATTGGCTTAATGAGTCACTAAGGAATCCTCTTGTCTCGCGTGTTTATAGCTTAACTAAGGAGGGCGGCCTGAAGGCCCCGTTCAGAATGGGGCTTGGGTCAGTTGACAGGGTCGTCAGCTTCTCATCGATTAAAACTGGACTTAGAAGGTACAAGCGTGACAACACCACCGTAAGCGTGATGACTGTGGGCCCTGAAAATAAACCCGCCGGCTTAATGCTTCAATGGCTGTATGAGGCCAAGTATGGCCTCATGATAGGCGGATGGTACATGGATGATATCCTATCACAGAAGTTTGGTATAGTCCTCTTCAGCGAGCTGTCTCATAGGGGCGGATACGGCCATTGGATTTATCTTTATGATACCAACCTGGACATAGGGGTTTCCGCCGGCGGCTTTGACATCCTCGCATTCCTCAAGCAATATTACATATACATTCTTATTGTAGCATTAGCTTCTTTGTTCATAGCCGTTCTGTTGAGGGGGAGGATTTGAAGGCTACTATATCTCTTTTTAGGTGGGAGTTGTCATCGATAACTAGGCTCAAGATAGTTCTGCCCCTCGTCGCCTTCATGTTCTTCACATCCGCCTTAAGGCCGATAGAGTCGGGGATGACGGAATTTTCGGGTATGAACATACCCTTCGGGTGGCTTGCAAGGCAGATAAGCTGGGGATCCATAAGGTCTCTGGGCAATATCTATCTCGCTTTAGCCTTCTTCTCAGCGGTCCTGGCCTCGGCGAGCTTCGCTGGGGAGATTGACTCCGGCCTTCTTAAGTTTTACTTGTCATTGCCCCTCAGCAGGCTTAAGGTCTTCACTTCAAAGTTTCTCGCGGGTTATATGCTGCTCTTCCTCTCGGGGCTGGCCGCCACATGCTATTCTGCGATTATGGAGGCCGCTGAGGGCTTACTCATAATCATTCCACGATCACCCATCATATACCTTCTTGATCCAGCCTTATTCCTTGCGCAGGAGCTTCTCTTCACATTCTCCGTCTCGATATACTTCTCAGTCGTTTCACGCAGGGCCTGGCAATCCTCACTCTACTCCATCCTCACGCTGTACTCCTTCTACACGATCGCCCAGATAAACCCTAGACTACGGTGGTTCTTTCCGCCAGACATCTTCTCCATAGCATTTTCTAGGATGATCCACCTCTACATAGTCTTCTATACGCTTCTCTCCATAGCCCTCCTGTGCCTATCATGCTACTTGTTCGTTAGGAGGCTTGAGGTTGCCTAGGCTGAACGTGCTGGTCAAGGTTGGCCTCATAATAATCGTTGCAGTAGCCTCGAACTTCGCCGGTAAATACGCATCAAGCCTCAGAGGTACATCACTCTCCTCCATCACTAAAACCCCTTTAGGGCCTAAGGGACATGTAGGCTTCGCGGGGCTCCTTAAATCATACGATTATAGATTTCTGGTCAATATTGGAGGTGGAGAGGTGAAGCTAATGATCTTCAGCCTAACGGATTTCTTGGAATCCAACCTCTCAAGCCCCAAGGCAGCCCTAGTAAACAGTACGCTGCGGGGCGGCGGTGAACTCCATTTTAAACCCCCAAGGAGAGGCTTCTACGTCGTATTATTCAGAAACTTAGGTGAGAGGGAGATTTATCTCAGCTATTTATTGACTCCGAACGTAATGCTGGAGGAGGACTTCATGATGGACTCATTAATCTTGGCTCTCGGAGGATTCCTGATTCTGCTCGCAGGCCTGATCATTGGCAGGAGGCAAAAACATTGATTGAGGCTGAGGATCTATGGAAGCTCTACGGCAGGGTTGAAGCCTTAAGAGGCGTATCCCTCAGGATAGGCAGCGGGGTCACCGGGCTTATTGGGCCAAACGGCGCTGGTAAGAGCACGCTCATAAAGATAATATTGGGCCTGATAAGGCCGACAAGAGGCAGAGTAAGGGTCTTCGGCCTTGACCCATGGGTTCACGGCGAGGCTGTCAGGATGAGGGTGGGGGTTCTCCACGAGAAGCCTATGTTCCCAGGATGGGCGACTGGCTATGAGCTCCTCAGATTCGTGGCCAGGCTGAGGGGCATAAGGAATCCGGAAAAAGAGGCTTCGGAGGCCCTGAGGATCGTCGGCCTCTCAGATGCGGGGGACAGGAGCATCTCAGGCTACTCGGCAGGCATGATTCAGAGGCTGGGCCTCGCACAGGCCCTCCTAGGCCGCCCAGACCTCATAATCCTAGATGAGCCGACCTCGAACCTAGACCCGAAGGGAAGGGTTGAGATGCTCGAAGCGATAAGTGAATTCAGGCGGGAGAGCGGCTCCTCATTCCTCATCTCAACCCACATACTCCCTGAGCTCGAGAGGGTATGCGAGAAACTCATAATCCTCCACAGTGGCAGAATAATACATCAGGGAACACTCAGGGAATCAGCATCCAAATACTATGCATACAGCATAACGATAGGCTCAGACAATCCAATGGAACTCATGAAGCATCTACGCGGCCTAAAAAGCGTCAGGCAGATATCCATCAGAAATGGAGAGGTCAAGCTGAGAACATCCGATCCCAAGTCAGTCATGGATGCACTGAAGGAGATAAGCGGCCTCCAAACATCATACATACGGGAGGAACCTGGAATCCTCGAGAGGATATATCTAGAGGCAACCCGCAAGCTGGATTGACACCTCCCCACTCATCATGGTGTAAATCCTATGATGATCAAAGGCTTTCCACGGTGGAGCCCTCACCGAGATTCGTGAATGTTTTCCTTAAGACTTTTAGTCCAAACATAATGGTGGGAATAATGTTTCCTCTTTATGGAAGTATAGAGAAAGTACTGATTGTAGACGAGATTGTTAAGAATTACTACCCATAATTCTTCATCGAACATAAATCTTTTTTATACGTGACATGCAGATATAATCAGTAAATTCATTAGATGCAGAATTGATCATTTCGGCTATAGCATTTAATAAATAAAGAGCTTAATGGAGGATGCTCTTTGAGCGGGAAAGAAGAAACGTTAGAAGTTTATGTTAAGTATAAGGATATGGAGTTGAAGTTTAAGGGAAGCCCTAATGAGGTTATAAGGTCATTTTTAAAGTTTATTCAGCGGGTTCTTCCAGCTTATGATCTGGCGTCAAGGCTGGTCTTGAAGGTTGAGCTTGAAGATCTCCTGAAAGGCGTTGAGGGAATAATTGCCTTCACTCCAGAAGGCTTAGTAGTCACTGTCCCAAAGGATAGAATAGGTGGGGAGAGAGATGCGATTCTCCTCCAGCTTGTGAAGGCATATATTGGATATATGACTGGGAGGACCGAGAAGGATACTCTTGCAACATCAGAGATAATCTCTCTGACCGGAGGAAAGTCGAGATCTGTCGGGGCTAGATTAAGTGAGCTCACAAGCTCAGGATGGGTTGAGAGGGTTGGACGGGGAGAATATAGAATAACAACTTTGGGTTTAAAGGAGTTCATGGATGAGATTCTTCCGAAAATAGGAGGCGGAGAAAGGGCGTAGATGATGAAAGAGGAAAAATTGAGGGTGAGATTGGAGTTCGGTGAGGCTAAGGCTGACTTTGAAGGAGACATAAATGAAGTTCTGGAGTTAACCATAAAGTTCTTGACGCAGATATATCCGAATCTGAGGATTCTGCAGAGTATAACATACGCTCCAGACGTCGCCGAGCTCGCAAAGAAGGCTGCAGATCTAATAAAAGTTAGTGATGAAGGCCCGATTCTACAGTCAGATCTTGATGCTCCAGCTAAAGATGCTATATGCCTAGTGCTTCTCGGAGCTTATTTGGGGAAGATGCTGGGAAAGCTCGAGAGAGATTCCATGTCAACCAGAGGGATCGCTAGGATTATAGGAAAAGCCCAAAAGACGGTCTCTAATGAGATGCCAAAACTGGTTTCTGACGGGCTTGTGGAGAGGACATCCGAAGGAGAATATCGCCTAACAATCTTGGGCATAAAAAAGGCTGAATCTCTTCTTGAACAATACAAGAAGTAATGGTAGATTCAGCAATCGAATAGTCTGCTTATCGACGTTGCGAGTTCCTCAGGCCTATCCAAATCGGCTCCAATAAATGGCACCTTTAAACCGACCCTTCTGAGGCTCTTAGACAACAGATCAGTGAACAATCCCATCTCATCTGTATATCGTCTCTCTCCAACTCTCCCTACCGGAGTGCGTTTTACGCCGCAAGTTGGCGATCTCTCAACTCCAATAACAGCAAGGATCTTAACGGGCGGATTCTCAGCTTTCTCAACTAGGACCTTTAGATTCTCCGCGGTCTCTTCGGCTAGTCTTCTACAATGCTCTACGAATCCGGGTAGCATTGAGTATTCATCTCGAGTTCTCGGTGGACGTGGATTACCGCAAAATGTAAATTCTGGGCAGGGCATCTGCACCAATCCAACTTCAAAGCGGAATAGCAATTCGAGAATTTGAATGTTCATTCCAATATTGCTATTTATTGACTTTCCATTCTGCCACCATCTGGTCGAGCGGTTAAGTATGCAGTGAGATACTGCCAAAATAGGAATTTCTTTACACTTCATCTTCAAATCCTCCTGGCTATCAAGTCTTAAGTGAAGACTATGGCTTTATATCGCTTAGGAATTTTAGCGCTATGAAAAGGCTATTTATATTAGATGATAATTCATCAATGGGGTGGTTATGTGGATATCTTGAAGGCTGGGGCCGCTTCGGCCCAGATAGACTATGATAGGTCAATGGTGATTGGCGGAGGTATACTGCCAAGATACGCATCTGCTGAGGAAGGTAAGCTTAGAGCCTCAGCCGTCATAATCGAAGGGAACGTTAAGGTTTGTATAGTCTCATGTGATGTCTTGGCGCTTAAGAAGGATTTTGTTGATGATGTATGCTCGGAGATTGAGAGGAAGAATGGAATTCCATTCGAGAATATCCTGATCTGCGCCACGCACACTCACCATGCTCCAACGACCATAACTATACATGGATATGAGAAAGACGATAGATTTCTCAAGAATGTTAAGAAGTCGATCTTATCAGCAGTGGAAATGGCTGAGGAAAGAATGGATGAAGCCACTATGAATTTTTGGCTTGGAATAGAATCCACTGTGGGGCAGAATAGCAGGCTTCTACTCTCAGATAATACAATATATTGGTGTGGACCTAGAGATGACGCCATTAGGCCTACGGCTCCATTCGACCCCGATTTACCAGTGATAACATTTAAAAGAAAAAGCGGCAAAGTTGAGGCTTTACTCTTTAATCATTCAACTCATAATATTGGAACGAGGATTCCGGATGCCTGTTCTCCAGGCTTCTATGGTTTAGCCGCACAGGAACTCGAGAGAGAGCTTGGAGGAATTGCCATCTTTTTACCGGGAGCTTCAGGTTCAACTCATAATCTTGAGTTATCAGCTGATGAGATGGCTATTAGGATAAAGAATGCCGTTAGAGAGGCTCTATCGGAATCCCAGCCTCGAACGATTCGGCGTATAGCCTCAGTAAAATGTGAGTTTGAATATCAAGTTAGAAGATTTAATGAGAAGAAGGAGGATGATGCTGTCACATACTACTGCAATAAGAGATTGGAGAATCCAAAGCCTGTAATTGAGGTTTTCAGAAAGATGCGGAGGGAGCTCTCGAGATACCAAGGTGAGAAACGTAAGACATGGATTCACATAATCCTCTTAGGGGATATAGCGCTGGTCGGTGTTCCCGGCGAGCTCTTCACAAAGCTCGGAATCAAGATTAAGAGGCTTTCACCTTTCCGCTACACATACATCATAGAGCTCGCGAATGATTGGATAGGATACATCCCAGACTGGGAAGCTTATGATCTAGGAGGATATCAGGTATGGACTGGATTCCATAGCTACGTGGAGAGGGGGACGGGAGAGGCTATTGTGAATAGGACCGTCGAGATCCTATCTGATCTATATAGCCAAAAGTAGGATCTCTGATCTGGCACAAAAACTCAAGTATAGAATCTTCAAATTAGATTTGGCTGGACTGAAGGAGATGTCGCTTAAAGATTCGTTATCTCGCCTGTTCGGAGGAAGGGAGAATAGGATTCTTCGTCTCTTAAAGGACTATTTAGATTCAATATTTAGGGTTGTAAATGAGCTAAAGACATTACTGTCTATGGTAATGGGGAAAGAGGCCTTTAGCTCCCCGAGCGTACTCGATACGAAGATTGAGATGATCTCAGTCTATGAATCATTAGCAGATGATCTCCATCTTGAATCCCTACTTAAAATCTGTAACGGCTCATTCTTCTCCGGTTTACGTGAAGACTTCATAAGGCTCTTCGATAGTATGGATGATATTGCTGACTCCGCTAAAGAATCATCCCAGATAATCTCTCGAAGTGGAATCGGAAAGTCCTTGGGGAAGTATTCGGCATTATTGTATCCCTATATGGATACGGTCGTAAAGACGGTTGAAGCCTTAGGTGAAGCCATAAAAAGTCTAGAAGAAAACTCAAGTGATGCGATAAGGAAGTCCATAAAAGTAAAGGAGCTGGAGGAGCAGGCTGACGATATTAAATTGAGGCTAATAAAGGAGATCTTTTCACGTGAAAATGACGCTCTCACAATCTTTGAATTGAAGGACTTCATACTTGCGCTTGATGAGATTGCAGATGCCGCGGCCCGTTCCTCAGAGATTCTCATAATGATCATAGTGAAGGCTATGGCCTGAAATGCCTGGGTTAAGGAGGCCTTTTCTGGACATAAACATATCTTCTTGGCCTACCTTCTCGCGTTAATATGCCATCTCTTACAAGATCTAACAGGACATGCGCAACTGCCGTTCTATCATAATGGTAGCCTATTCGCGTCATCTCTTCATGGACTTGGCTTAGAGAGCGGGGTTCGGAGAAGAATCCTTCTCTCCAGAGCCTCTCCAATATTCCTCTACAAGTCTCGGTTCTTTCAGTTGGGTGTGGAATTCCCTCGGCCGTCGGAACCTTCCTTGCATGCTCGGTTACCGTCGATAGAACTTTCTCAACGACGTTTTGCACCTGATCTTCGTGGCATTCAATCTCGAATTCCACGTTTCCAACCTTCATCTTTATGCGGATTTTCCTTTCTTTCTCTTCCCTCTCCATATTCTTTCACGATTTATTGTTGATTTTTATTGTGCAATTTGAACATGCGCAACATTTATATACGAAATCCTCCAAATCTTAAATGCAAATTGGTGAATGCTGTTGATTGGGCAATTACACTATGAAACAACATCAAAATATAATTTTCCTCGCATAATCAAAGAGATCGAATTATCTGAGAGAATAGTCGAGCTCAGCGTTAACACGATGCGCATGATCAAGGGAAGGATCCTTCAGATCAGCAATATAGACTTTTCCGATTCCATAATCGAGTTATATGATGATTATGAGGAATGCATTCCAATAAAGGGCAAAATCCTCTCAGCACTACTAAATTCTTTAAAGCCCATTCGAGATGGAACTCCGATTATTGGAGTTGACGTCTCGAGCATTAAGGTCGGAGCGACGGATAGTGGGGTTATATATGCCGTTAGAGGAGCCATAGTGCAGAGGATCAATGGCAAATACAGGTACTTCCGCTTTGGACCGCTTCCATTCCACGTGACCAAGAGAAACTTCCAGGAGATTTTAGGCGAATGCGATGAGGATATACCATTCGAATCAGGAATTTCTTTACGTTTTGAGCCTCAAAGGCAATTGTGTAATCTAATTGAGAGATGGCTGCGCATGTGCATCTCGCATCTCGCTAAGGGAAGCTTAATCCTTTGGGATGGCTCCTTAACGGCTGGCGTTCCTGGAAGTCCAGTAAAGGAGATGTCTGAGATCCTAAAGGTTGCAAGGGAAAACTCAAACATTGTGATGGGATTCTCTAAGGATACCACGTTGAAGTTTCTTGATTGGAAGATAACTGACCTAATCAATGGGTATAAGCCTCCATGCCTATTTGAGATCGATTCGCTACCCCTCTTGTCTAACAGCCGATTAAAACTCCTAGGTAGGATATATGTAGCTAAGCTTGCTAGGGGAGGCTGCAGCTTCCGCTTAGATATAGATAGGTGCATTCCAAGTGAAGAATGTATAAGAGCCGTTGAGAGGCTTATAGGTAACGAGCGAATATATCAAGGATATCCTGAAACCCTACGATTAGCGCATATATACTCGACATTTACTGCAAGCGATGTAATTGGAATTCAGAGGCTTCTCGTCAGGAGATATGGACTCAGGCTTGTGGCACAGAGTAATATGCACAGAACTCTCTTTGGGCCTTATGGAACTAAGATTGGAGGATAACAAAGCATGCGGCTCTTCAAGAAGATAGGTAATACATTACATATACTATGTTTTCCAGATGAGGATGTTGAAAAGGGAGAATATCTGCTCATAGAGGATGAAGAAGCAGGTAAGGCCTTGATTGCACAGGTCATAGACGTTGAGTTTGCGAATGTTCCAGGCGTAATGGAGGAGCTTCTTCGCTCATCTCATAATGGCTACCCAATTGAAGGGGAGGATGAAGATCCCCTTGATGTTACTTCGCATATATTATACATCCAGGATGCACGAATTTTGATCTGCAAGATTCATGGAACAGTTGTGAATGGAAGGCTTAAGCAGGAGAGTTCATGGCTGCCTTCCCGAATGAACTCCAGAATACATAAGCTCCCGACAGAATCACTGATAAAAATGGCGAAAATCGATGGGGATCTTCCTATACTCCTCGGCGAAACTCAAGACTCATTTCCGCTATCGATAGATGCACGCCAGCTAGATGGCAAATTAAACATTATTACAGGGAAGAAGGGAACTGGAAAGTCTCACCTCTCAAAGATCCTCATGCTCGGCCTGATCGATTACGGCGCAATAGTCGTGATATTGGATCTTAATGGCGAGTATACAAATCTCGGATACAACTCGGACGGCTCAAAGAATAAGTATCATGACAAGATTCACATACTAGCTCCCGGAAAGAACTTCAAGGTGACATTATATCAAACGAAGCTTTATGTCATGATGAGAACTCTAGTTTATGCCCTTGGGCTTCCAGGAACATCAGCTAGGGAATTCAGGCAGATATGGAGATTCCTTGAGAGAAATGGTAGGTTAACTCTACATGGGCTTGGAGAGGCTATTCAAAATTGGAAGTGTAACCAGCATGTCAGAGACGCATTATACTCAAGGTATATGACAATTGTGAATTCAGGTTTCTTCACGGATAACATGGCTGAAGCAATTGATTTCGAGAAGCTTCTCAGCAAGACCGAAAAGGAAGGAGGCGGAGCGATAGTTATTGATTTGAGCGATACATCTCCGTCGGATAGGCAGATGATAGTCGAATATGTCCTAGCGAATCTTCAAGATGCTTTATCAGATTGGAAGATTAGAGCCGTATTCCTCTTCGCCGAGGAGGCCCATCTATACCTAAGGGAGACGTACTGGGACGATATTGTCACCCGCATGAGACACTTCGGTCTCTTCGCAACTTTCATAACGAATCAGCCGAATACGATACACGAGAACATCTACAGACAAGCAGATAACATCTTCCTCCTGAACTTCGTTAATGAGCATGATCTGCAAGTTATCTCTAGAGCCGCAAGGGCTGACGCTGAGACAATAACATCGATCGTTAGAGATCTCCCTCCGCATCACTGTCTCCTACTTGGAAAGATAGTTAAGGACTTCCCGATGGTAGTTAAGGTTAGGCCATTAAACGTGAAGACGATGGGACAAACAAGATATTTCTTCACTGATGAACGTATAACAAAATTAGTGCGTGAATTGAATCAAGCCCCTATAGGACGTTGATTTTTTCATTCGGTTATATCGCAGTAAACCTTTCCACAGTCCTTCTGTCAAGCCTCCTTACGAGTTCAATTATTAGTTTGATAGCCTTCTCGACGTCTTCTAGGCTTAAGAGGCCTACATGGCTGTGTATATGTCTTGTTGGAATGCTTATCACCACGCTTGGACAACCAATCCTATGTAGATGTATCTTTCCTGCATCGGTTCCACCGCGTGGAACCTGTGAGAGTTGAAGCGGAACACCTATCTCCTCGGCTGTCTTGATCACAAACTCCTTTAAAGGCTGATTTGGAATCATGCTTCTATCAAAAGTTATTAAGCTTGGACCCTTACCCATCTTTGCTGGAGCCTGAAATGGCTTTATGCCTGGAACATCCCCTGAGATATCAACCTCCAAGACTATGCCTACATCCGGATCGACTAGGTGTGCAACCGTTTGAGCTCCTCTTAGACCTACCTCCTCTTGAACCGTTGCAGCTCCGTAGATCGTATTCGGATGCTCAATTCCATTCTCCTTTATCCTGCGGATGACCTCCATCATTATGAATGCTCCTATCCTATCGTCGAATGCCTTCCCCATAGCGACTTTACCGTTACGTATAAGGTGGAAAGGAGACCATGGAACAACGGGATCGCCTATCTTCACACCCATCTCCTCAGCCTCCTCCTTTGAAGTAGCCCCGATATCAATGAACATCTGATCCTTCGTAATAACCTTCTTTCGTTCCTCCTCGGTTAGGATGTGAGGTGGCTTAGCGGCTATGACGCCCATAATGTCGCCCTTAGATGTCCTCACTATAACTCTCTGAGAGAGAAGAACTTGATCCCACCATCCCCCCAGCGGATTGAACGTCAAGAAGCCCGTCTTCTCATCTATTCCCGAGACTACAAAGCCGACCTCATCTATGTGTCCAGCCAAGAGGACATGAGGTCTCTCCTCACTTCCCTTAGCGACATAAACGACTGATCCTAGCTTATCGGCCAGGATATCATCTGTGTATTCCCTCATGTAATCCTTTATTATCCGTGCGGTCTCCACTTCAAAACCTGAAGGTCCAAAGGACTCGGTCATCCTCTTAAGGATCGATATCGCCTTCTCATCAAGCATGTAACTCACCTATATCCTCTCATATGCCCCTCTATAAATTCTTTAATTCTCTCAACCCCCTCCCTTATGGTCTCCATGTCACTTGAATATGATATTCTCACATGCCCCTCTCCGCATCTTCCGAAGACGCTTCCGGGAGTGGTTGAGACTCCCATCTCCTCTAAGAGTCTAATTGAAAAGTCTAGGCTTGCCATGCCGAGACTTGATATGTCTGGGAAGATGTAAAATGCTCCTTTAGGCATTGTGCATCTGACGCCTCTGATCTCGCTGAGCTTCTTATAAATGAATCTCCTCCTCTCATCATATTCCCTAACCATCTCTTCAACTGGCTCTTGAGGTCCTTTGAGAGCGGCTATCCCGGCTTTCTGAACGAAACTGACGGGGCATGTAGTTGTTGCCTGCTGTATTCTAGCCATGGACTCAATGATCTCCTCGCATGCACATGCATATCCCAGTCTCCAGCCAGTCATAGCGAAGGTCTTACTGAAGCCATTCACAAGTATTGTTCTGTCTCTACCATTCTCAATGGCCATTGGACTTAATGGTTGAAGTTCATCGTAAACTATTCTATCGTAGATCTCATCTGACAATATTAGGAGATCGTGATCCTCAGCGGTATCAACGATCAACTTGATCTCGTCGTCGCTTAATACGCCACCCGTAGGATTGTTTGGTGAGCTGAAGAGTATCATCCTCGTCTTATTCGTTACTCGACTCTTCAACTCCTCCTCGTTTAAGCTGAAGTCTTCTCTGCATGGAACTTCAATGGCCCTAGCCCCAGCCATCTCTATGCATTGAAAATGAGTTGGCCATGTTGGGGATAGAACAAGAACTTCATCTCCGGGATCAAGAGTTGAGAGGCAAGCACAATATATAGCGTGCTTAGTTCCAGGCGTTACCAGAATTTCCTTTTCAGGATCAGCATCTATACGTTTCTTCTTGAGATCTTCGGATATGGCCTCTCTGAGCTCCAGTATTCCCCTGCTTGAAGTGTAGTGTGTGAATCCTTCCTCTAATGCCCTCACGGCAGCTTCCTTTATATGCCTTGGAGTGTCAAAGCAGGGTTCGCCTATATCCAAATGGTAGATTCTTCGTCCCTCATGCTCCATCCTTTTTGCTCTTTCAGCCACGATTATAGTTCCGGAGGGCCTGATCATTTTCGTTCTTTCAGCAAGCTTCAACCTGAATCACCGGGGTGACTAATGCTTATTGCCAATACAGCTAGTGAGGTCATATATAAAATACGCCATAAAAAGAAATCGATTAAGTGAGTCCCTATGGCAAGCTGACTCAGTTAGGCTTCACGGCTTCCAGCCTTCGATCGAGAATCCCAAACCATGGGGATGTAGGGAATCCGTCCTTACAAATCCATCTCTGACCTTAAATAGGCTTTCATGTCTCTTTTGGATCTCCGGAAATGCATATGGAAGGTATTGCCTAGCATTATACTCGAATCCCATTATTGGATTTGACCTTGCAGCTAGGCTCGCGGAGTGTATTAGAGCCAAGCCTGGACAAGTCAAGTCTTGAATTGAATACGGAATTCCATGATGCTCCATCTTAGCAATGTATAGTAGACTTGACGTATGCCATTTGCAGGTCTTTACGGCTACTCCTGACCAGCCGAGATTTAAGGCTAAGTCGAAGCTTTCCATATCCGTCACGGCCTCATCTGCTAATACGGGCTTTATCTTGGAAACATCATGCATTCGGAACATGTGCCGCTTGAGGTCTCTTTCAGTCGGCTGCTCAAGATATAATAGATGCTCAAAGGCCAGTGGTGAGAGCCTCTTAAGCCTTCTAAGATACTCTAATGTCGCTTCAGGATTCGGATTCATCTCGTTTGAATCAACTGAAAGGAAGAACTCTTCCTTTCCCATCCTCTTCAGGGTTTCATGGGCTACCTCTGCTACTGCCTTCGTCCGCTCAACATCCCAGTCAATATTCACCCCACTCAATTTAACCTTCAAACAGAATACTCCATCCCTCTCAATCCACTCTTCTAGGCTGATGGGTAATCCGTCTCTTGGATCTGAGGGTTCAACCTCATCTCTTGTCAGCTTATCTAATGCCCCCACAAGATGGAATATTGGCATCTTCTTCGTATAGCGTGGCTTAAGATAGTCTGAGATATATCTTCCACGGAACTCTTCGCCCAGATAGAAGCTTAAATCATGCTCCATGTATTCTCTGCTATAGCCATCATATGATGATATGCCATTCACGCGGCCAAATGCATCATGTAACGCTGCATCTATCGGTGAGGTTGAGACTAGAACCCCAAGCGGAGGCATTGAAACCTCTAACTTCAAATCCTCGGAGACCCTTTTTGCAATTTTGAAGATCTCAACCTTATTATTCAGCATTATATCGATTGGATGCGCATATTTACTTCCCACATTCTTCTCCAGCATCCTGCATGTCCTAATGCTTATTTCCTTCATAGCCTCGATCTTCTTCTCATGCTGAACCCGTGGATCAGGAAATGCCCATTTATCCATCAGGGGCATTGAACCCCAACCTTCAGCGATCTCGCCTTTCTTATTCTCCACGGTAGCCTTAATAATGAGGGAAGTTGATTCCTCAACTATCACGTTCCCAAACTTTAGAGGAAAGCGAAACTTATCAGTTCTAAAGTAATACTCGATGTTCAATACTCGAATATCGGAATCCATCAGCAATCCCCCTCAAAATATAATTTAAATAAACCCGATACTTTTCAATACTCTCTTTAGGTATTGAAGGTCTCTCTTCGTCAACTCAATTAAGCCTTTAAGATTAATGTTGTGATACTCGCTGTGTAGAGAAATCGGCCCATCAAATCCTATGCATTTAAGATACTTGAAGACTTCATTCCATGGAACGATTCCCTCAGAAAGTGGAATTACGCGGGCCATCCACTTCTTGTCACCTTCTCTGAACCAGCCAAAGTCTTTTACTGCCACGATTCTAATGTATTCTTGGAGAATATCTATTCCGATCTTCCATCCGGATAATCCACCCTCAATGGCCATGTGTCCCGGGTCAATATAGGCACAGAGAACGTTTGGGTCGTATTCTCTGAGGAGAAGATATAGTAGCGCTGCATTTGAGGTTATGAAATCTCCGGAATGTATATGCAAGCCGGCTGTGATGCCATACTCCTCGCATAGTCTGCTAATACCCTTAAGATCAGACTTCACATGATTTATTTGATCCTTAAGTTTACCGAATCCCATGTATCTCCAATAACCTAACTTCACAAATTGAACATTACATTCCGAGGCTGACTTGAAGATCTCCTCCGCATATTTTTCATCTGCACTTGTTATATTAGATGTTATCATCGGGACGGATAATCCCTTAGAATTGAGAATCTCAATAGCTTCTGGGAGCTTCGATCCAGCCTCTTCTGGAAGGACGTGGCCTCCTGGACGAACCGTCAGGTCAACGCCGTCGAATCCTAAATCGGCTATGTAGTCCCCTGCTTCTTCAATGCTCAATCCACCGATATTTTTCAGCATCTTCGAGAACATCAAGAGTTGCATGCTCGTTCCTCCTCCAAATCTACATGCAAATCTGAATTTTACTTGAATTAAGAGTTTTGGTTTATGCTGAGCTGAATGTCTGCTGGGAAAATCTTATTAGTAGTCGAGGGCTCCCCTAAAGGGGGAGGTCATTATGGATAATCCTGAGGTTCTCATAGAGAAGATGACGAGAAAGGAGATCTCAGAGTTACTCAGCGATGTTGAAGTGATAATAATTCCAGTCGGCAGTATAGAGCAACATGGAAATCATCTACCACTTAAACATGACACAGCTCAAGTGTATTTTATAGCTAAGGAGGCAGCCAGCAGATTATATCCCAAGATTCTTGTAACTCCACCTGTCTGCTTCGGACTTTCAGCTCATCATCTTCCTTGGCCGCTGACAATAACTCTCCAGCCCGAAACATTCGTCAATCTCATCGTGGATATCTGTAGAAGCCTCAAGTATCATGGGATTAAGAGAGTCCTAATATTGAATGGGCATGGCGGAAATAAGGTTGAAAGGTTATTCCGTGAAGATCTTTATGTCGAGCCTTGGCGTAAGGGTTCTCCGATCGAAGAAGCTGCGAGGAGGGCTAGAAGATTAGGTTTAAAGGTATCCGCTGTTACGTGGTGGGATCTCATCCCAGAGGATAGGATTGCTGGAATATTTAAGGGGAGAATTCCGGGGCATGCAGGTGAATTCGAGACTTCATTCGGCCTTTTTATGTATCCAAATGAGGTTCGGAAGGCGGAAATGAAAATGTGCGAGGGAATATCTGATGATATTGAGCTTGCAAGTGCAGAGAAGGGGAAGATCCTATTTGAGGAGGCCGTTAAATCCTTAGTCTCATATCTGAGGGAGTTCATGAAGAAATAGTTATGGTTCAATATTGATGGTAACCTCCTGTGATTCTTTAAGATTTAATGTGCCCGGCTTTTTCGGAACGATCTTTATTAGCGGCTTTAAATGCGGATATGTGTAAAGTGAGAGTCCAATATTCTTTCCGTTTACGCTGAATTTCACATCTGAACATTCCGCAATGCACATATTCGCATGGATGGACCTTACTATTCCAATTTTCTTTCCGCATAGCATAACTTCGCCTTTAATTGGCTGTGATGTCATGTGGATTCCAAATCGTCCATAATGCGGTATTCCCGCGTCTAAAACGCCCAATTCACCATCAACTTCAACGTAGAGGCCGAATTTGATGTCTCCATAAACATCTATGAGTGAGTATTCTGGCTTGTATTTAACAATTAGCCCCTTCAGCCCATCCTGCAAATCTCCATGATCATGAAGATCCATTAATCTCTCGAGTTGAAGACCACCCCTTGCACGTATTGGATCGGAAGGCTTCCTTACCTCGACGTGAATGTGGGGATCAGTCCAAAAATCAAAGAATCCCGATCTGATCAGCCGTCCCAGATCATCGCCAGGCTCAATTCTATCTCCAACGTTAACTATCGGATCGACGTGAAGTATCTTGATTAATCTCTTTGGATTCTCAGAGCTTCTAACGATGATCACACAGTCGTGGGTTGAGCTCTTAAAGCCTCTGCCGCTGGGGCATTCAACCCATCTAATTCCAACGATCACGCCGCTGACAGGTGATGGAGCAATGTGTCCGAATCTTCCACTTGGATATATATCGATCGCCGAGAATGAATGGTGAGCCGGATATGGACTATTAAAGAATGAGAATCTGCCGTTCTCTGGACAGTAGATCTTAACATCATCGGAGATGGCTACTGGAAGCATCCGAACTTCAGTTGAGCTAGCCAAAATCATTCACGCCTAGATGCCTTAAGGATTAAGTGCGCGTATATCTCAGCCGCCCTGACGATCTCGCTGACATCAGCATACTCATTTATTTCATGCGCTTGCTCGATCCTTCCAGGCCCAAATATCACTGTTTGGATCCCGTGATTCACCAGATGAACCATCTCACATGTGGCTGTGAATCCCGAAATTTTAGGTTCAACTCCCATAACCTCTTTGACAGCCTCCCTCATGACTCGAACTATTTTAGCATCTGGACTAGTCATAGAAGGCGGAACATACCTGTATCTCTCAAGCCTATACCTGAACTCTTTATCTCTCCTTTTAATCCCTTCAAGTATATTTTTGAGTTCGGATTCTGCGTCTTCGACATTCTCTCCGAGAACCAATCTGCGATCAATCGAGGCTTCACAGAGGCTCGGCACTACATTATCCTTCTCGCCGCCCTTAATCGTATTAAGGGAGATAGATGGATGATCAAGAAGGGAATTCCTTCTCATGCGTAGTCTCTCCGATAATCTTCTGATCTCCAAGCATGCCTCAGCCATTTGGTATATGGCATTTATGCCTCTTTCAGGAGAGCTCGAATGCGCTGATCTTCCAAACGTTAAAAGTCTCCATTTAACTCCGCCTTTATGCGCGATCATCACATCAAGCCCCGTTGGCTCGCCTACAACAGCCATGTCAGCTCGGTATCCCCTGGAAAGTATATCATTAGTGCCCATGCCGGATACCTCCTCGTCTGAAACCAGAAAGACAAGTATCTTACCTTCGATCTCATCCGCGACGGCCTCAGCTGCTGAAAGGAAGGCGGCAATTGAAGCTTTCATATCAGCTGAACCCCTTCCGTAAAGCTTGCCATCGATGATCCTCCCCGAGAATGGATCCCTCTCAATCCATAAGTCTGGATTTCCTGCAGGAACTGTGTCTAAATGTCCATCGTAAATCAGCCTTCCTTCCCTTCCTGAGCCGAGCTCTCCAATTATGTTAGGCCTTCCCGGCTTGAAATCGTATCGTGAGACTTTAAATCCTATTTCTCGCATCTTAGACTCTAAAAAATCCGCTAGATCACACTCATTTCCCGGAGGATTTTCACTTGGAATCTTCACAAGCGAGGATGCAAGTTTCAGAACCTCATCTCCATCTATTCGTATCTCCATAATATTTTCACCTCTTCATTATCACACACTTGTATAATTGACTTAATACCTTTCCACCGATATTCAAGCGAATTCATAAGGGAAAATGATAAATCTTCTTTAGGCCGATAAATGGCTGGGGAGATTAGGTTGACTTTTCAATTCCTCTCAAGACGTGCCCGCGAAGTCCCTAAATCCGGAATTAGGGAGATGTTCAATATCGCTCAGAGATTAAGCGGTGTCATAAATCTCTCACTTGGAGAGCCGGATTTTAAAACTCCACAGCACATTATAAAGGCGGCTGTGGAGGCATTGCAGAGCGGCTATACGCATTATACTTCGAATCGAGGGTTGCTGGAGTTCAGGGAGGCCGTCGCTCATAAACTTAAGATTCAGAATAACATGGATGTTGATCCCGAAACTGAAGTTATGGCGACTGTGGGTTCTATGGGAGCATTATCCTTAACTATGCTAACGATAATCGATTCTGGAGATGAGGTTCTCATACCAAGTCCAGGATATGTAAGTTATGAGTCTCAAGTCCTAATGGCTGGGGGAAAACCGGTTCCTTACAGGCTAAGAGAGGAAAATCAATTCCAGCCAGATCTAGATGAGATTTCAAGCTTAATTACCCCTAAGACGAAGGCTATAGTAGTGAATTCTCCATCAAACCCTACCGGGGCAGTTTTCGACTATGATGTGCTCAAGGGAATAGCTGATCTGGCAGCGGATGAGAATATTCTTGTAATCTCAGATGAGGCGTATGAAAGAATAACCTATGATGGCATTCGACATATAAGCCCTGCTTCCCTGCCGGGAATGATGGAAAGGACGATCAGCATATTCTCCTTCTCTAAGACATACGCCATGACTGGATGGCGTATAGGATACGCAGTTGCGAATAAAGAGATAATATCTGAGATGACAAAGCTCCAGGAGCATCTTGTCGCTCATCCGAGCTCAATATCTCAAATAGCCGCAACAGCTGCTTTAAGGGAACTAAACGGCCAAGTTGAAAGAATGGTTAGGGAATACGCTGAGAGAAGACTAATAGTAATGGATGGACTTTCAAAAATTCCGGGAATAAGGTTTCAAAGGCCTAGAGGCTCCTTTTACATATTCCCAAATATCAGATCATTCGAAATGTCATCAGAGGAGTTTACGATGCATCTTCTTAGGGAAGCGAAGGTTATTGTGGTTCCGGGATCAGCTTTCGGAAGATTCGGTGAGGGATACATTAGAATTTCATATTCTATCTCAAGGGAGATGCTGAAAGAGGCCATTAATAGAATCGCGAAGTCTATTGAAAAGCTGAATGCCTAACCAAATTTAAATTTTTGAGCGCAACTTGAATAATGAGGGTTATTTATGGCTAAGGTTCTAGGCATACTTGGAAATGCCAGAAAAGACGGATACACTATTAGAGTCTTAAGAGAAGCCTTAAAGGCAGCGTCTGAAAAACCCAATGTAAAGACGGAGCTCATACACCTTTTGGACTATAAATTTGGGCCATGCAGATCATGCTATGAATGCATCAGAAATAGCAGGCATCGATGTATATTACAGGATGATATGGGAGAAAAAGGGAGGCTCTGGAGGAAGATCGAGGAGGCTAACGGCTTAATAATTGCCTCTCCAGTTCACCTCTGGACAGCCGATGCGCTGACGCACTTATTTATGGAGAGATTATACCCGTATGTTTGGAGTGGAGAATTGAGAGGGATACCAGTTATGACCATAACCGTAGCGAGCAACCAAGGTTTCCACATAGCTGCAAATAGAATACTATGCGAATGGGCTTTCACTCTAGGCATGAAGTATGTGGGAGGCCTCCCCGTTCACGCGGCTCACATGGATAGATCCCTAAGAGAGGCCAGATATTTAGGAAAGATACTCGGCGAAGAAGCGCTTAAAGATGAAAAAGAGGGAAGAAAATCCCCAACGGATCTAGATCATTGGCTGAGATATCAAGATTCCCCATGGAAGGTTTATCCGAATTACATTGAGAATCTCACAATGGGCACGGGTGATCCTGAATTCTCCATAATCAGATATGCACTCTCATATGAAACTTTCAGGAGGAAAGAGGCTGTAGATCTTCTTAAGAAGGCTGATGAAGAATTCAGAAGATTCGCGCATCAATATCAAATGGGGAATCATGAGGATGCGATTAGGCATTTAGTCAGGGCTAGTGCATTCTGGACTCATGCCACATGGAAGGAGTTTCTAGAGGAGCAGTTAATTAAGGCTCCACCACCAAAGACTTACCGTCCAATTGAAAAAATTAATAGATCTTGCAGTTAAAGGAGTGATTGGAGACCAGGGGATTAAAGGCTTGGAACGAAAGATCAAGATTAAGATTGGCGAGGAATTTAAGCCTTCACCAAAAATGAAGACTCTATATTATTTCTATTTTATCTTAGCGGTGATCCTTGGCATCTTAACATGGTTCATACCATTAATCCTATTAGCGCCTTTGGGAGTTACGCTTTTCATCTCGATGATCATTTTGCCCATTTTAATCTTCATTGCATTCTGGATACCAAAATACTATGACTCAATAATTTACAAGTTTACTGAGAATGAGATTATAGGTAAACGGGGAGTGTGGTTCAAAAGGACGGGGATAGTTCCCTACCATAGAATAACTAATATCGATGTAGTTCAAGGCCCGATAGCTAGGAAATTCGGATTAGCATCGCTTAGGATTCAGACGGCTGGATACTCTAGAGCGGCAGTAGCAGAGATGAGCATTGATGGAGTAGAGCATTACGAGGATCTGCGAACCATAATTATGGATTTCGTCAGGAGGGGAAGAGAGGCGATAGAAGAGAAACCAAGAGAGGAAGATATAAACCAAAAAATATTGAGAGAGCTGATACGTATTAGGAAAATCCTTGAAAAGTCTTATGGTTAGACTAGAATTTCTTGTCGCTCTTTCCGGGTATTTTATGCTCTTTTCCAAGATGCTTATGCGGATGCTTCATTTGGAGATGCTTCATCATCTGAATTGTTACTGCTCTATCTATTTTCCAGAGTCCCTTCCCAATCTTCCGAGCCACGCAAAGCAAATCCTTGATATTGCCTTTCTTCTTAGCCTCTCTGATTTTTTCCGCGATCTTCTCTCTGAGCTCTGTTGCATTCTTAACTCCGAGGTTCAGCAGGATTTCAGTGACATTTACTCCCGCCGCCCGAGCGATCCCAATTCTATCAAT
>QMXE01000013.1 GCA_003661975.1 Candidatus Bathyarchaeota archaeon | reverse complement strand
GAAATTGTCAAAGGATCCTAGAGAAGCTGAAAGATTTAGAAAAGTCCGATAATAAAGATAGGCTAGAGTATGTGCGGTCGATACGTTTCATGCTTGAGGCTCTTCAACGGAGTATAATCGGATGGATGCAATGGATCAATAATCCTGATATAATGACGAGGTTTACAAGGGAAGAGCTCAGCGAGATGAATAAAAGAATGGCAGAGTTCACACAGTCCTTCATAAAGTATGATATGGAAATAACTAAGAAGGGGGAGGAAAAGGGACTGGAGATTAGTAGAAGGCGAACAGAAACCAAAGGAAGAGGAATAATCTACATTTAGTAAAACAGTCTTATATATCCCGAAAAACTAAAAAATTTGAACTGAAATATATTTAAACGCTGAAATTTATGGGTCAATTTAAAATCTGCAACAACTATAGTATATAGAAGATAAGAAAAGTTATGATTGAATAAGATTGAAAAGTTTGATGTGGGGAGATGATGAGGTGTCCATTGATAGAATTCAAACTGGAATACCCGGTTTAGATGAGATATTGAATGGCGGAATACCGAGACGAAACGTTGTCTTACTATCGGGCGGTCCGGGAACTGGAAAATCAATATTCGGTTATCAATACCTCTATAATGGTCTAATAAGAGGCCAATCCGGTGTGCTAGTAGCCCTAGAAGAACATCCCGTCCAAGTGAGGCTCTCAATGGCACAGTTCGGTTGGAACGTAACGGTATATGAAGAGAAGGGGAGATTTGCACTCGTTGATGCTTTCACTGCAGGGATCGGAGAGGCCGCAAAAAGAGAAAAGTATGTAGTTAAGGCGCCGGATGATTTCCAGATGTTAATAGATGTGCTTAGATCTGCGATTAAAGATGTCGATGCTGAAAGAGTTGTGGTTGATTCCGTAACGACGCTTTATATAACTAAACCTGCCCTTGCGAGAAGCATGGTTCTACAATTAAAGAAGGTCTTATCTGGACTGGGATGCACATCTATCCTTATCTCACAGGTGAGCGTTACAGAGAGAGGATTCGGAGGTCCAGGAGTTGAGCATGCAGCTGATGGAATAATCCGATTGGATTTAGATGAAATGAGCGGCGAACTCAAACGTAGTATTATTATTTGGAAGATGCGTGGAACGGCACACTCAATGAAGAGGCATCCATTCGATATAACAGATAAAGGTCTTATAATTAAGCCAGAAGAGGTAATCATGGTAACTCGTAGGAGGGAGGAATGAGAATGAGCGAGATATCCTTATCCCCTATAGGGAAGGAACAGATTCATAAGCTTGAGACTATACTCTTGGTGAATAGCATTTTAAGACCTGAAGTTCTAGAGGAACTGAAGGATCCAGAAGGGAGAATAACGTGGGTTGACAGTCTAGCAGTCGCCGCCGCGGCTCTTGCCCGAGAAAGAGCTAAAATGTCAGTATCTCAGATAGCTGAGGAACTGGGTAGAACTGAAGCTACCATCAGAAATCATCTCCAAGGAAAAACTAGAGCTGGGCAGATAGTTAGGGAAACCTATGAGAGAATCGCTAGAGAGGGAGCCGACATAATTCTGCCTGCAATGCCCTCCACTGAAGAGATTTCACGCCTAAAAGATGAACTGGAAAGGGAGAAGAAGCTAAGACAAGAAATGCAGAGCTTCCTTGAGGAAGCACATAAGACCTTATCTCAATTGCTCAGCAAGATAGATAGGCTTATGACCTAACTGAGCATATACCCCATACGTAAGTAAGAAGAGCAATCTCAAAGTTAAGGTTAGATTTGATGCTTGTTCCTCTCAATTCTAAACGAGAGATCCATCAACTCCATAAAATTTTTGTATTTTCATTACGGAAGAAATGATGAGGAGGATCATTTTTGTCAATTTCAGAAAAGCTAGCAGACTACGATCAAACAGTAGACTTGTTAAACAGATTGAGTAAGGAGGAACTCGAAGAACTCGCTAAAAGAAATGGTGTAAAATTGGAGTGGGAGGATCTCTCTGGAAAAGTCCGGAAGGCAAGAACGAAATCCAAGATAATAGAGATCCTTCTTGAATCTGAGTTTAGGGAGTCCGATCTTATCGAGCTGTTAGGGACCTCACGTTTAACGAAGGAAGAGCTCTTAAACTGTATGAATGTGAAGCAGTTGAAACGTCTCGCAAAGGAGACTGGAATTGAACTTGTGAAGCCTACGATCTTTGGAATAAAGAAAGCTACTAAGAAGAAGGATATAATCGATGTCCTTAGCGTTCTCTCAACATCTAAAATTCGAGAGTTCGCTGAGAAAATAAAATTGATAAGAAAAACAGCTGGTTCCGTGAAGAGGAAAAAGCCGAAATCTACTAAGGCAAAGGCAAGAATATTATCGAAGAGACAAAAAGCTATCAAGCCTACTCATGAGGAAAAGAAAGAAGTAAAGCCAATTGGATATGCAAAGGAGACTTCAATGGAGGAATATCGGCTCAAACCTGAATTATTGACAGAAAAGGCTGTGAGGCAGGGAGGAATAATCGAGGAGGTTACAAAAGAAATAATAACTGAGCGTCATACCGTAAGACGAATCCTATTTTTAAGAACTCTTGAAAGAGAAATAAATGAGGCACTTAGGAATTTTTCTCCACCCGCCGGAATGAAAGAGAGAGAATATGAAAGGCAACTTTATGATCTATTTATGAAAAAGCCATTAATATCAGAAGTAAAACGTGGTAAATTCGATTTTGTTTTCGGCAGGGATCAAATAGCAGTAGAATTAAAGGCACCACGAGGCTTTAAGGCGTTAGATAGGCTTGCCGATAAAATATCGAGGCATCTGGACGAATATGAGAAAATTTTCGTAGTTATAGTCGATAAGAGTAGTAGCCCGGAGAAGATTGAGGAGAAAGCTAAAGAGATAGAGAAGATAGATCCCAAAAAGATAAGAGTCCTCATTAAGAGAGCTAAGAAAAAGAAATAATCTTCCAGACTAGCCTCTTTAATCTTAGCTGCTCTTCCAGTAATTAATTTTTTATCTATAATGTGAATATTCATAGCGTTAATCAATCTGAGTGAATCTTGATGAAGGTTAACAAAGATTCCTCTCTAAGAGAGAAGGTTGAGGGGGAATTCGAGGAGCGGAAGACGGGAGTCATAGAGCTAATAAAGACATTAATGGAGAGTTTTTTGAGGTCAAACAGTAATTACGGTGCAATAACTGATATACAAACTGACATAAATCGGATATACCTGCTGGTTAAGAGATATATTGAAGAGAAGAAACTGAACGTCTATGCTCTTAGAATAGGCGATCGCATTCTATTATCAAGGACGGATGAGACATTCGATGATCTCTACAAAGTTATAAGGCAACATTCAAAACTTCGAGTGAAGAGAGGCGTAATCGAGATTTGGGACGACCCAGATAATAAGATACTGCATTTGCTCATATTGCCCGTTAGAAAGCATTTTCCAATAAAGTATACTAGTTCAAGACAGAAAACACAAATTATAAGAAAGATTTCATTATGCGATTTTCCCGGATAACCCAAACAAATAATATTTTCTGGTTCTCTATCGCAGGGGCTTCTCCTTTTTCCCTAGCACAAGATCCTTAAGAGAAACCCCATTGACTGTGCTTACTTTCCATCTTACTCCCGGAATGTCACCCATTGCTCCGCCCTGAGATCCGCCGATGCCCTCAACGATCACCTCGTCATGCTCATCAACGACATTTAATGCACCGTCTCCCGGAAGAAACGCCGTTATAACTTTCCCATTTTTGATCAATTGCACGCGGACGCACTTTCTTATTGCACTGTTCGGCTGCTTGCTTTCACGTCCAACCTTCTCTAGGACTATTCCTCGAGCCATAGGAGCGCCCTCTAATGGATCAGATTTAACGTCTAGTCTAAGCTTTCGCCTTTTGTAGTCTATGTCCTTCCATCTCCATTTCTTTCTATTCATGCGCAGTTTTCTAGCGGCGAACATGCCTCTCGGAGATTTCCTTCCCATCTCTTAGCTTCCTCACTTTAATTACGTCAAAACCCAATAATAACGATTTTCACACTTAAAGATTTCTCTCCTATCTTAAAGGGACGGCAATCATTAAAGTATGGAGACATTGCTTATGTCGAAATATCGTTTGGCTAAAAATCTTATTCTCTCAGCATTTCTTCCGTTCTTTCCGATGGCTATTCCCTTATCTTTAGGATCCACGGAGACGACGGCGATCTTCTTTCCATCGGTCCTCTGGGTTATACGTATCTCCCTTAGTCTTGCTGGTCGAAGAGCATTTCTAATGAATTTCACTGGGTCATCTGAGAATTCTATGATCTCATGTTTCATTCCAGTCATCTTCTCGAGCAAATTAACGTTTTTTCCTCTCTTGCCTATTGCTATCCCCATCTCTCCCTCCTTTACGACATAAATTATTCTGTTATTTTCATCGTCGATTATGCAGTCTCTAACGGTTGCCCCTGTTATGCTCTCAAACAAGGATATGTATTGCATTTCTCGATTGGTGAATCTTATTCCCTTAGACATTCTCCTTCACCAACCTTAATATGTCAGAGTCTCCGGGGTCTCTTATGGCAAGGGCTGATATGGAAAACGGTTTTCCACAGATCCTACCCAACTCCACATTGTTTCTCTGAGAGACTATTAAGGGAATATTAGAGAGTCTGCAGGCCTTCTCAATCCTCTTTCTGATATCATCAGGGCAGTTAGATGCTATTACTGCAAGCCTAACCTTACCCGTCATAACATTCCTTATGGTCGAATTTGCTCCAAATAAAACTTTTCCCGTCTTCACAGCGATCGAAATTGCATTGTCAAGATTGACCACTTTCCTTCACCTCGCTACCCCTCGGCGGCATAGCTGACATGTAAATATCAACAAGTCCTGTTCCTACGGGTATCGACTGACCAACTATAACATTCTCAGTGACTCCCTTAAGATTATCGCTCTCCCCTCTCACAGCCGCCTCAATAATGTTAGGAACGGTAATCTCGAATGCGGCTCGGGCGAGTACACTTGCTTTCTCTCCGCTTACTCCATGCCTGCCGATCTGTCGAATCTCACCTGTTGCGGTCATGATGTCGGCTACCAGCATTATATGTCGTATATCTACGTCGAGTCCCTGCTCCTCAAGGACTGAAGATGCCTCTCTGATTAGAGCGTTTCTTGCAGCCTCTATTCCTAGGGTCTTAGCTATCTCATGAATATTGTTAGTTGTAACCCTAGTTGGATCTACACCTTCGACTTCAAGAACTCCTGGAAGATTTGATCCATCCGTCCTTATTATCCATCTTCCCTCCTCCTCTGTTACGAATACTCGTTTGATTCCTGGGACGCCCTTCACATGTATAGATGAGATCTGATTTAGTAGCTTTTTCGGGTCGATCGCTTTCTTCGGATCTATGAATATCCTGCCATTCTCTATTCGTATAGAATATTTCGGGCTGTCCAGAACCCTTGCTAGATCGTCTATTGTCACCCCTCTCTCTTTCATCTTCTTCTGGTCAGTCTCTATTATGATGCCTCCAGTCTCTGGATTGATGAATACTTCAGTTGCTATGTCCTTTACTGTTGTGAAGAGAATCCTCCGGGCAACCTCAGCGGCTTTTTCTCTACTTCGGCTATGTTCCTCATCTAGGTATATCGTCATGATCGGAGTTGACGGTTCCCTCCTTGCATCTACTATCTCTATTAGACGTGGAAGCCCTATAGTCACGTTCATTTCTCTAACGCCAGCGTAATGGAAAGTCCTCAGCGTCATCTGCGTTCCCGGCTCACCGATCGATTGAGCAGCAACTATTCCGATGGCTTCTCCGGGCTCAACGAGAGCCCGCTTATAATGCTCAACTGTTGAGTTAATAACTAGGTCGACTCCTTTCTTGCTTAGCTTTGCATTTGAAAGGTTAACCCACAATTCATCGAGTAGCAATGGGGTCAGCTGATCCTTCACTCTCTCCAATTGCTTTTTGATATACTCCTCAGATGCCACCCTCTTTCCCTCATCGATAAGCTTCACTTGATCAATGAGCCGAGCGACATTCACTGCTTTTCCATGATCGCTCTTTGCAGGGTCAACTCCATCCTCACCATATTTGAATTGTATAATCTCTCCAGCTGAGTTTCTTACGGTTCCGTCATACTCAACCCTGAGATGTTCCATTGCATTTATTAATCTCCTTTGCATGTATCCGCTCTGCTGAGTTCGAACGGCGGTATCGACTAGTCCTTCTCTTCCGCCCATTGCGTGGAAGAAGAACTCGATAGGGTCAAGTCCATCGCGATAAGATGAATAGACAAATCCCCTGGCCTTGGGGGAGGCATCTCCAACTTCAAAGTGAGGGAGGGTTCTATTCATGTATCCCCTTTCGATACGTTTGCCGCGAACCGATTGTTGCCCAAGGCATGCGGCCATCTGGCCGATATTAATTGTAGAACCTCTAGCTCCACTTCGAGTCATTATAACTCCAGAATTACTCATGCTCAAGTCTGCATCTGCTATTTCCCCAGCTCTAGTTCTAGCCTTGGCGAGTTCATTCATAACGTAGATCTCAAAGGAGTCCTCTAGGCTCAGACCGGGAAGACGCTCCAACGTTCCTTTCCGGAGCTGTTCAGTAAATTCCGCTACTCTCTGCTCAACTTTTCTTATGGTCTCTTCGATCTCTTTTTTAGCCTTGTCAGAAAGGTTTAGTTCCTCATAGGAGAAAGTGAAGCCTCGCATAGTTATGAATCTCGTAAGTAGCTTGCATACCTTATTCAAGAATTCCCTCGCAGCCTCAGCTCCATAATCCTTTATGATCCTATGAAGGATGCTCTCGGATTTTTCGGCTCCTATCGAATTTTTATCTATTACCCCGCAGATCAGCTGTCCATTCTTAATCACTACGTACGCATCGTAGGGGCATTTTTCATGTAGGCAGACTTTACAATTTCGGCATATACTTGCCTTCAGAGTGTAATTGAAATCTTTGGGAAGGAATAGGCTGAATATCTGCTTTCCTGTCCATAACTCTTTAGGCTCCTTTATCGCCGGTTCTGGCAGCTCTCCCTCATACCCGGCTGCGATAAGAAGCTTACAGACTTCCTTTTTATTCAGAAGTGTGGATTTGCGGGTCAGAAGGTATGCGGCCGTTATGAAGTCTCTTATGGCACCTATTATTGGACCTCCGAATCTGGGTGAGAGTATATGATCCTGAACCTGCATAAGAATTCGAGCTTCTGTCTGTGCCTCCTCACTTTGAGGAACGTGGAGGTTCATCTCGTCCCCATCAAAATCCGCATTGTAGGGCGGACATACACAGAGATGAAGCCTAAACGTCTTGTATGGCAGAACTTTCACGTAATGTGCCATGATTGACATTCGATGAAGCGATGGTTGCCTATTGAATATCACTATGTCTCCGTCACGCAGGTGTCTCTCAACTATAAATCCAGGCTCAAGTGATTCCGCGATCTTCTCCCTGTCAATAACGAATTCCAATCTAACACGCTTACCATCAGGCCTTATAATATATAGGGCTCCGGGATATTTGTCTGGTCCGTTTTTGACTAGCTCCCTCATTTCATCAATATTCCATTCCGTTACTTTCTCTGGAACTGTGAGTTTCTTAGCTATTTCTAATGGAACTCCAACCTCATTTATATCAAGGTTTGGATCTGGACTGATAACCGTTCGAGCTGAGAAGTCAACTCTCTTTCCAGAAAGGTTCGTTCTGAATCTTCCTTCCTTCCCCTTGAGTCGTTGTGATAATGTCTTTAGGGCTCTTCCCGAACGATGTCTTGCAGGCGGTATTCCGGAAGATTCATTATTGAAGTATGTTGTCACGTGGTATTCAAGAAGTTCTGTTAAGTCTTGAATTATAAGTGTTGGCGCGCCTGCCTCTATGTTCTCCTTAAGCCGCTCATTGATGCGGATAATATCCACGAGTTTATGGGTAAGATCATCTTCAGAGCGTATTCCAGACTCGAGAGTTATTGATGGCCTCACATAGACTGGAGGAACCGGAAGAACTTGGAGTATCATCCACTCTGGACGTGCATGCTCCGGATCGTATCCAAGCAACTTTAGGTCTTCATCTGGTATTCTTTCAAATCTTTCACGTATCATGCTTGCTGTTAACCGCTGAGCTCCCTCATCTGTATGTTCGTAGAAGATGGTGGGCTTAACAAATTCTATCCTATACTGCCTCGCTCCGCAATATGGACATTCCATATTTGACTTTGCCTGTTCAAGAAGATTCTTATAAAGCGAATCGGGCACCGAGCCTAAAAGTTTCTTCGCCTCCTCAATCTGCTTTTTCGCTTTAGCTATGGCCTTTTCCGAGAGAAGGATTCTGCCGCAATTTCTGCAGAATGCCTGTAGAAGATCATAGATATTCTTCGTAAATTCAACGTGGATTATTGGAACGGCCAACTCGATATGTCCGAAGTGACCTGGACACTTAGTGGCAGTATTGCCGCACGTCCTGCATCTCTGTCCAGGTTCAAGAACTCCTAATCTGCCATCCATTAAACCTGAAGGAATGACAGCTCCATCCTCGTCATAAGTATCCGCAGTCTGGATTTCAACAACTGATAACTTCCTTATCTCCTGTGGAGACAATATACCAAACTGTATGGCTTTAATTTCCTTTCCATAAGCTTCCTCAAGCGCCAATCATGCTTCCTCCTTCAATATCAGCCTGGGCGAGATGCAGAGACTCATAAGCTCCTGGAGAAGGAGTTTAAATGCGTATGAGACTTGGACTGGTGATACCTTCGCCTTATCCTCGCAGAGTGGACAGACATACTTCCGTTGTTTCATATCATAGTAGGCTATGTAGCCACAGTTTTCACACACATAAAGTGTATATTTGTCTGACTCTTCGAGAAGCCTATCGCGGAGAAGCATTGCCGCTCCATGACCTATCAGACAGTCTCTCTCCATCTCACCAAACCTCAATCCTCCACCTCTTGCACGCCCCTCAGTTGGCTGCCGAGTTAACATCTGAACCTGTCCTCTTGCCCTTGCATGGATCTTATCAGAGACCATATGATGAAGCTTCTGGTAATAAATTACTCCCATAAAGATGTCAGCCTCATATTTTTCTCCAGTCACTCCATTGTAGAGAACTTCTCGGCCAGTATAGCTGAATCCTAAATCTATTAGAGCCCGTTTTAGTTCTTCTCCCTTCATTCCCACAAATGGCGTTCCATCAACTGTTTCTCCTCTAGCGGCAGCTACTTTACCAGCCATTGACTCTAAGAATTGCCCAATAGTCATACGTGAAGGAAACGCGTGGGGATTAATTATGATATCGGGCACTATCCCATCAGCTGTGAATGGCATATCTTCTTGTGGAACTATCATTCCAATCACGCCTTTTTGGCCGTGGCGTGATGCGAATTTATCTCCTATCTCTGGTATACGTTCATCTCTTACTCTAACCTTAACCAGCTTGCTTCCCTCACTAGTTTCAGTCAAGAAAACAGCGTCTACTATTCCCTTCTCTGATGTCCTCATATCAATCGAGGAATCCCTCATACTTGGGCCTCTAATCTCAAATTCTTTGTATTCCTCAAGGAAGCGTGGAGGACTGATCCTTCCTATCAGAACGTCTCCTCCAGATACCTCTGATTCGACCCCGACTATACCATCCTCCTCCAAGAAACGATAGTATTGCTCTCCTCTATATCCGCGAATTCCAGGTTCAGGAATCTCAATTCTATCCCTTAATCCTCCTAGGTATTGGAGGCATTCAGCCTCATATATCCTATAGAAGGTTGATCTTGCAAGTCCCCTCTCTATTGATGCCTTATTGAATATTAAGGCATCCTCCATGTTATATCCTTCATATGAGAGAACCGCTACTATACAATTCTGTCCTGATGGGCGGCGATTATACCCTATAACTTCCATTGGCTTAGTTTGGACAAGTGGTTTCTGTGGATAATGCAGTATATGAGCACGTGAGTCAACCCTAAGAGGAAAGTTAGATGCGTATATTCCGAGTGCCTGTTTAGCCATGGCTGACTCATAAGAGTTACGTGGAGACTGATTGTGCTCGGCGTATGGTATTAGCGACGCGCAGATTCCGAGGATCGAATATGGGGTTATCTCGAGGTGCGTGTGACGTGAAGTTAGATCTCTCACATCTAAAGCGACTAGTGCATTTTCTTCTTCTTCGGCATCTAAATATTCAATTATGCCGCTTTTTATGAGATCCTCCCATGTCCACTCTTTATTTCTTATCTTTTCAATATGCTCAGGTTTTAATCTCGGCTTTCCATTTTCGACTATTATAAGTGCGCGTCGAACTCTACCATCATCGCAGTTAACGTAAACCTCATCATTCCCTTCGTCCCTGTGGAAGTAGGCGATATTTATCTCAGAGGAGATCTCCCCCTTTCTCCTCACTCTCCTAACTTCTTCTACGAGATTACGTGGTGAACGGTGATATCCGATGAGACGACCATCAACAAATACCTTCGCCCCTGACATTCGCAATTCTCTATCTTTTATCGCCTCTAAAAGCGGAATAACTCCCTTCTCATAGAGCATCTGCCTAACCTTTTTGGAGTCGAATCCAACCGAGATCACGGCTGAAAGAGCTAAGTTCTTAACAAGCCCACAGTTTGCTCCTTCCGGAGTCTCATTTGGACAGAGTCTCCCCCAGTGAGTGGCATGAAGATCTCTCGCCTCAAAGTTCGGTTGACTTCGACTGAGAGGAGACTGGAGCCTCCTCAAATGACTAAAAGTCGATATCATATTAGTTCTATCTAGAAGCTGCGTGACGCCGACATGTCCTCTGCCCCAATTGCCGGTCGCAAGGGAATGCTGAAGCTTATCTGTAATTATTCCGGGTCTAACGGCAATTGATATTCCGAGCATTCTCCTCCTTGAACCCATCCTTTCGAGCTGATATTTTATGTCTCGGCAGAGGTTCCTAAATGCAACTCGGAAGAGATCAGCTAGAAGGGCGCCAGCAAGCCTTAAACGTTTATTTTTAAAGTGGTCCTTATCATCCGGCTTTCGTCTTCCGAGCTTTAATTCAATAGCTCGGCAAGCCATTTCGCCAAGGAAGAAAGCTTTCTCAATTCTGGCTTCACGAGTCGTTCCAATATGAGGAAGAAGATTCTTATCTAGTATGCTCTCAGCTTTAGCTAAACGATAGCTCTTTACTTGGCCGTGAGCGGCTCTATTTCCAATGTATAGTATGGCATCCTCAACTGAGTCTATATCTCCTGCGGCATCAAAGGAGGCTTCAAGTTCACTCTGTATGGCCTTATCGGGCGAGACTATCTCCGCAATTTCCCTATCTGATTGGATGCCCAGAGCCCGCATGAGTATAATAAAGGGGATCTCCGTTGGTACTCCAGGCACCGATACATATATGGCTCCATCAGATTTAATATTAAGTTCTATCCGCGCCCTGAAACCTACGGTTGTAGAGAAGATCTTCGCCTGATAGACGGGATTTGCTCCTCGCATGTCGATATCTGTAAGTATCCGATTTGGAGCCAGATCCTCTATCGCCACAATGACACGTTCAGAACCATTAATTATGAAGTATCCTCCTGGATCTAAGGGATCCTCTCCTTGTCTAATGAGTTCCTCCTTGGAGAGTTCTGAGAGAAGGCAGAACTTAGACTTTAGCATGACAGGTAAATCGCCTATATACACGAGCTCCTTATCTTGTTCTTCGCCGTTAACTACAGGTATCATCTCCACTGATATGGGCATGGCATAAGTAAGATTCCTTAGCCTAGCCTCCATGGGGTAGATCTCATGCCGCGTCCCATCAACTTCCGTTATGTAAGGTCCATAAATCACATCATTCTCAACTTCTCTAACAATATAGACCCGTCCAAACTTTATCTTATAGGGTCCCTCTGGAATCTCTATCTCTATCTCGCCAACTTCATCTATGACTTGTTGAAGTCCATGCTCCACAAATTCATTATACGAATCTAAATGTTGCCTGACAAGTCCTTTCTCTTCAAACATAGCCTTCTGAATGAGGAACGCGTCTTCCGGACTGATCATTTCAATTTGTTTCTCTTCCTCTGAAGTGGAAGACTTATATGATCCGCTAATCTAGATGCACCTCCCAATTAAATGAGAAATCCAGGGCTCTCCTTAATCACTGGTAAAAAGCCCATTATATATTTGTCTTTTATCATCTTTTTATCATGCTTGAGAGTCATCCTTTTGGCTTCAAGAAGTAATGAAAGCAAATATTTAAGGATTACTTTTCTGTCTATTCACTTACCTTCCGGCTACTTAAATATCATAATGTGTGAGAAATAAAAGATCGGCATTCCTAAGATTTTCTCAGATCTTTTAAAATGGTAAATATGTCATTCATAATGGCTGAAACAGTTTCTTTGCCAGCTCCATATCCTATAAGGGTTATCCTCCCAGCTAAGTCCGATTCGATATGTATTGCATTAAGCGTGCCGTGGACGCAAAGAGGATGATTTATTGGAACCAGTTTAGGTGCAACTTCAATTCTCTTATCAATGACCCCTATCAGTTTGATGGCATAGTTTGCCTTCTTAGCTAAGCTTACAGCCTCTTGGGTTATTCTTCTTATACCAGTCCGCTTAACATCCTCAAACCTTATATCCTTATTCATTAATGCATTTGCAAGTATGACTATCTTGCAAGCTGCATCTATGCCATCAACATCATAGGATGGATCTCGTTCCGTTATTCCTCGCTCCTGTGCCTCTTTAAGGGCCAACTCAAAACTTGTCCCCTCAAAATACATCTTTGAAAGGATATAGTTTGTCGTTCCATTAAGTATTCCCATAATTCTGCGGATCTTATCTCCTTGTAGGCATTTTCTAACTAAAGAGAATACTGGCAACGCCCCGGCTACCGTTCCCTCATAGAGGAGCTGGCAATTATTCATCTTGGCTAAGGTTGTAAGTTCTTTGAAGGCGACTACGAGCGGTCCCTTATTTGATGTAACCACATGAATTCCTCTTTTTAGCGCTTTTCTTATAAACGTGAGTCCCGGCTCGCCGTTCTTGATGTTCGTAGGAGTGGCCTCTACCATTAAATCAACATCCCTCTTTTCTATGAGTTCCTCGGCAGACCCGCTTTCGTTATATGCCATGTAATCCGAAAGTCTTTCAATATTGATGAGTTTCTCGAGGTTCAGCCCTTTCTCATTGTATATGTATCCTTTACTGTCTGAAATGCCGATTATCCTGAATTCCTCATCCAGCCTCTTTATTATATCCATCTTTTTATAAAGTGCCCTTACCGTCTCTTTTCCTATAAAACCGAAGCCAACGATTATGACGTTCAAGATGCTCTCCTCCTTAGTCCAGATTAAATCGGAGATAAGAGTAAGACATTCTCAGCTTCTGCAATTTTTCTTAGATGATCCATTACCTCCTCAACGAATTCGGCTGGAACCTCAAGCTCCAATTTTAGGCATGTATCTTCGGATGTTGGAGATGAGACTTCAAATCCTAAAATTTTCACCTTCTTCATTTTATTTTCAGTGAACTTCCTTAGGTCTACTCTGCCTACAAGAATAACTGTGATGTGCGTAGTGTCAATAATCTCTTCGGCCCTTATTATGGCAACTCCAGAATTTTTCAGATCATTAATCGTCTCCTTCAAGTTTAACTTGGATGGAAAATCCACGACTAAGCTAACTGGAATGATGCCGGTCGACGGCTCCTCTCGCTCATGAATTATAGATATGATATTTCCGCCATTCTTTGCGATGGGCTCGAGTGCCTTGACGAGCTGACCTGGCCTGTCTGGCAGGGCAATAGTTAAGTCGAACTTCAAGGAGGCTCCTCCATAAAATAGATTTATGGGATCCTAAATGTTCCACCCTTATCGGCTGATTGAACCAGGGATGAATATCTCCTGAGATATCCCCTATTGATCTTTGGTGGTTTAGGCTTCCATTTTGACATTCTCTCCTTCAATTCCTCCCCACTAATCTCCACGTTCAGACTTCTGCGCTTAACATCAATACTAATAATGTCCCCCTCCTTTATGACGGCTATTGGCCCTCCAGCAGCAGCTTCGGGAGAAATGTGCCCTATACATAATCCTCTCGTTGCCCCTGAGAATCTTCCGTCTGTTAGGAGAGCTACTGATTCTATTAGACCCATTCCGGCAATGGCGGCTGTTGGGGAGAGCATCTCTCTCATTCCAGGCCCTCCCTTCGGTCCTTCATATCGGATCACAATAACGTCCCCTTGAGCGATGTTTCCGTCTAAAATTGTCTTCATCGCTTCTTCTTCCGAGTCAAATACTCTCGCTGGTCCTCTGTGAAAGAGCATTTTGGAAGGAATAGCAGTTAATTTGACTACAGATCCGTTTGGAGCAAGGTTTCCTTTCAGTACTGCTATTCCACCTTCTTTATGGATCGGATTATTTAGGGGCCGTATGACTTCCCAATCATAAACAATAGCGTTTTTGATGTTATCTCTGACTGAATGCCCGGTTACGGTGATAACATCCAAATGAAGGTTATCTTTTAAAACTTTCATTACAGCCGGGATGCCCCCGGCAGCGTCTAGTTCTGCTAAGTCATATGGTCCTGCTGGACGCATGTCGCATATATGAGGAGTTCTCCTAGCGATCTCATCAAATGTTTCAAGTGGTAGGGAGATTCCAGCCTCATTAGCTATTGCCGTCAAGTGTAAGACTGCGTTCGTTGAGCCTCCTAGCGCCATATCGACGGTTATTGCATTCTCGAATGCCTCTTGGGTTAAGATATCGGAGGGCTTTAAATTCTCCTTGACTAAATGAACTATTCTCTCCCCGCTCTTTTTTGCGATTCTGGCCTTATGAGACGAGACGGCTAGGGATGTCGCGCATCCGGGTAGTGAAAGTCCTAATGCTTCAGTTATGCATGCCATCGTGTTCGCCGTATACATTCCATTGCATGAACCGCATCCTGGAAAGGCTCTATCCTCTACTCTCTTCAGCTCTTCCTCGGTTATTTTACCCGCTGAAAATTGACCTACCGCCTCGAAGATAGCCGTAACATCTACCTTCCTCCCCTTATAAATTCCGGAGAGCATTGGGCCGCCAGTAACGACTATTGATGGTATATCAAGTCTAGCGGCAGCCATAAGCATTCCCGGAGTTATCTTATCGCAATTAGTAAGTAAGACGAGTCCATCGAATCTATTCGCTTCAACAACAACCTCGATCGAATCTGCGATAAGCTCCCTTGAGGGCAAGGAATAATGCATTCCCACATGTCCCATTGCAAGCCCATCACATATGGCTATAGTATTAAACTCAAAAGGAACTCCCCCAGCGGAACGTATCCCTGCCTTTATATATTCCACAAGCCTATTCAGATGTATATGTCCCGGAACGACTTCTGAGAAGCTATTAGCAATAGCGATGAAAGGTTTGTCGAAGTCATCATCCGTGACTCCTAGACACTTCCATATTCCCCTGTGGGGAGCTCTTTCAATTCCATGCTTAACATCATCGCTTCTCAACTTGAGCACCACATCCTCTTTTATTGTAACTCTTTAAACCTTTTTGGCTATCTATATGCATTCTTAAAAATCACATGGTCTCCTGCAATCTTTCAGGAAGTTGCGATTTCACTTTGGATCTTCGACCTAAATTTGAGACTGTTGAAAAATTCCATAGCAAATCTAATAAATTCATCTGAAAAATTTTGATATATTCTTAAAAATTCCTCACCGCTCTCAGTTATCACATAGATCCGCTTCTTAACTCTTGGTATAGATTTCACCAGCCTCCTGCGTTCAAGAGAATATAACATCGAGTATACAATTCCAGGGCTTAAGTAAACCCCATAATTCCTGATGAGATATTGTATAATATCGCTGCCAGATGAGGGTATATCCAGTAATCTACGGAGGATTAGAATATCTAGATATCCCTTTATCAATTTAATTTTCAGATCCTCTTTAAGTTTCATGTCTAAGATAATCTCTGTCATATCTGGTTCTCCCAAGACGGCGGGTTTAAGATGCCCGTGAATTGCATTGAGACTATTAAATTAAAAGCTTTATTGAAGTCTGAAATATATCAGAAATCTTTATTGAAAAGTTCACAACTTATCTATCTTGTGAATGAATGAAGTTGACGCTCTGATGCTCAAACGCCTATTTATGGAAAGTCCATTCTTCCTCTCAGCATCCATACTGATTATCATATTTGCTCTTCCTGCAAAGGTAGATCCTCCTGCGGATCATGATCTGAATGTGGATTATCCTTTCTGTAAGGTAAATGTTCTCCAAGGGGATATATTCGCGATATTTTTCAGCTCGAATGTGAAGAATCCATCAGCGAACTGCCAGTCATTAATCCAAGGCGGCTCATTCTATCTATCCATCTCAACAGTATATGAAGAACCTTATCTCGGAAAAGTTTCAGCTGTGGGAGTCCAACTTAACAAGCCAAGAGCCTCTAATCTGACAATTTGTTTTAATGCTGACATTCCATGGAATTACACATTAGATGTTTATACTGGGCATTTCGGTTTCTATGAAAGTTTTTGGGGACGAGGAATATCTCTTCAAGGATACTTCGTGAAGCATGCATTCTTTTCTCGTCATCCAGGGAAGCGAATGATAATCATTCCATTAGAGAGTCATGGGTCAATCAGCCCCCCAAGATTTCCCCTACTCATTCTTCCAACGTCTATTAACTTAATTATGTTCTTGGCAATTTGGCTCTTGATGTTTTATATGAACAGCTTTGCTTTTCTTGATACATATATCAGAAGCAAGAAGGAGAAAGTCTCATATGGTAGATGGACAATTATAGGATTGATTATAATGCTCATAAGCATCTATCTCGCTTATCAAGTATGCGTTTTTCTACCTTTCAAGAGTAGGTGATGATTAAAGGGATGTGCCATGGAGGAGAATGAATTCTCAGACGAATGGTGGTATAATAGGCCGAAGTTGAGGAGGATATTCTCGCCATTACTTTACTTATTTTCTTGGCAATATAGACTATGGAGATTTCTTCAGAAGCCCATAGAAGAAAGAAGGAAGGAGGCTGAAAAGCGGGCTAGAAAGATACGGAAGAGAATAGACTTTCCCAATGTAAGTAGAAAGGATCTTGTTGGAAGAGAGAAGGAATTAAATAAAGTTCTTGTAAGCGCATATTATCATATTTTCCGCGATCCAGAAGTCCGCAAGGCCTGCCCTATCCCTCCATCAAAAATCTTCATTATAAAGGGAAGCTCGGGAAGCGGAAAGACATTTTTCGCCGAGGTCTGTCAGAGGGAAATATTCGAGGAAGGACTAAAATACGGTATAATTGTAAATTACATGTTGCTGAAGCCTGAAGATGTCTATACGATGTGGTATGGAAGGAGCGCTCAACAGTTAAGCAGCTTCTTCCAAGAGGCCTTTCAGAGACCCAGCGTGATCTTAATCGATGAATTCCAGGCATTTGGAAGTAGATTCTCGTCTACGTCAGAGGTTGGAATGGAAGAAAAAAGAGTTCAAACAGTATTCCTCGAGAAGATTGATGAATTGCAGAAGAAGAATTACCGATGCATCCTATTAATAGCAACAAACGAGTATGAAACGATTACTGAGACTCTAAGAAGAAGAGGTATAGTCGGCACAATCGACTTAGACGTAAGTACGAACAGGAATATGCTATTAGAGATAGCTCGGAGACAATGTAAGAAGTACGGGATTAACTTAAAGCCGACAGAGATCATAGAGACGTTGGAGGATGCTGTGCGGGCGGTTGGAAATACCCGTCTAACACCAGCAGACGTAGTTAATGCCTTCAACATAATCATAAACGAGAAGTATAGACCATTGCAAGAGAGCCTACTCAGTAGGATCAGAAAGAGCCGATCAATGAAGTTCAATATTAAAGGGAAGGTCACATTGAATGATTTTAGGGCGGCAGCTAGAAGGCTTAAGACGTATACCTATCAGGAGAAGACAGAGGCTGCGAAAAGGGCCATAAATAGGATTGCTCCGAGAGAACGATACAGCGACGTTGGAGGATTGCATGGAATAAAGGAGGAGATCATAAAGGAGATCTCCCTTGCTTTAGATGCAGATTTAGCAGTTAAGGCCGGGTATCTCCCTCCTAAAGGCTTCATATTCTATGGTCCGCCCGGAACGGGGAAGACCCTGCTAGCTAAAGCTATTGCCGGCGAAAATGACGTCTGGTTCTACAATATCGATGGTCCTTCTATACTTCAAGGGAAATATGGCGATCCCGAAAAGACAATCCGGGATATATTCGCGGATGCTCGTAGAAATGCTCCCGCCATAATCTTCTTCGATGAGATAGACTCTATTGCTCCAAAGAGGGGGACGCATGATCCTGTTGTTGATAGGGTTGTCTCACAGCTCCTGACAGAAATGGATGGTTTCACCCCGTTAACGAATGTCGTTGTAATAGGAGCTACAAATCGATTTGAAATTCTTGACGACGCTCTTCTTGAACGTTTTACTCGTCATTTCCACTTTACCTACCCAAAGAACCGCGCTGAGAAGCTAGAGATCCTAAAAATTCATCTTCGAAGATACAAGGATGTCCTAGACAAGAATATAACTCCTGAGGATGTGCTTAAAATATTCGAGAAGAAGATTCTGAGCCCCAGAAAGATGGCTGATACTGTTGATGATGCCAACCGGCTCAGAACGAAGGAGCTTGAGGCCTGCCGTAAACTCTTAGAGGCAATGAAGTTTGGAGAGGAAAAAACAAAGGAGATAGAGAGTCTCTTCAAGGATGATTTAGAGAGATTATTCGAGAATCTTGGAATCAGCAGAGAAGACCCTAAGTTAACGGAGAAACTCGAGAAGATCGATCCATCAAATTATCCTCTTAGGCTTTATCATTTCGAGAAGGCATTGGAGGGAACAATCGATGAGGCGCTGGAGGAAGCGCAAGAGATGATCCAGAAGACCGTTAGGATTCAGAAGCCCGAAGTCGGAAAGAGTTACGGCCTAATAGCGCTAGGAGAACGAGGCGAAGCCGGAGGGCTCGTAGGGGTCATCGAAGTCGTCGTTAATCCAAATGGAAAAGGGAAGATTCAGGTTATAGGCAGCGAGGTTGGAGAGAGCATTAAAGCAAGCGCCCAGGATGCCTTCATTCATATAAACTCATTGGCAGACTGGAAATTCAAGGATTACGATGTTTACATAGAGTTGGTTACCCCTGCCAAGGGAATGGAGAAACAAACCTTCGCGTCTGGAGTTTCAAAGCCTCCAGTTTCAGGCCCCTCGGCGGGTCTGGCAATAGCGGTTGCGATGCTATCGGCATTCCTCAATGTTGAAGTTGATCCTACAGTTGTTATGACGGGGGCGATCACTGCGAGAGGCGAAGTATGGCCCGTTGGAGGATTAGATTATAGAGGGATGGGAAAAATAGAGGCTGCATTGTCAGACAGATATGCACGGAAGCTAATAATGCCAAAATATAATTATGAAAGATTGAAGGGTTTCGATACTGAGAGGATGCTCTCCGAAAAGAACATCAAGATAATTCCAGTTCAAACTTTCATAGAAGCCGCAGTAGAAGCCTTGATTGGATTCTCATCCCAAGAGGATCTTATAAAAAGCCTGAAAAGAAGTCTTCCAGCTCGTGCTCTTTAGCTTAGATTATGCGTCTTAGATACTTCGGCGGTATCTCGTTACACAAATAAACCTGCTCCGTCGCCTTATAAAACTTTATTTTTCCATCCTTTCTAGCCCTTTTCACATCCACCTCTATCACTGCCGGCTTTCTTGTTCTTCTCAGCGCGACTTCTATAGCTATATCAATCGTCGGCGAGAGATGAACCCATCTTCTTTTCATAGGCTTCAAGCCGGTCCTCATTATCTTCTCAGCGGCCTCTGGAGTCGTTCCATGATATAGAATCTCAATAGTCTTTTCCTCCTTTAATTTCAGGTCTACTGGAATGCTATGACCATATAATGCTCTGATCTTTCCATTCTTCACCTCAAACCTCCTTCTTTCACTCTTCTCTACGATATCGAAAATTAGTTGCTTATCTACTTGGAATCTCTCCCTTACTTTTCTTAAGAGATCTTCTAAGTCAACATAACTCTCAGAGTCCATTTTTAGATCTCTAGGATTATGCCTAAGTAAATAACTCATGTATCTGCTGACCTTAATTTTCAGATCTCCTAGATCCCTAGCATTTTTGGGAACGCCCATTCACTCATCACTCAAGAAGATGCCTATTCTATTGAAAGATGCGAACAACAAGCTTGAGATTAAATGATTGGATAAGCGATTAAAATATTATGTTTGTTCCCTATTATCTTGGCCTTCACCTTTGCTCCAATGGGAATTCTATTCGCATTTATTAGCGTTACGCTTCTATCACCTTTACTTGTTACAGCAAGCTTCTCGCCTTTAAGCCATCCGGGCCCAACCACCTTAACCTTAATCAGAGAATACTTCTTGTATGGAACCGGAATGATTCTGCGAGGGTGAATTCCGAAATCTGAGGGCTTTAAAATGAGCTTTACGTTAAATTTCTTCTCCATTTTTTTCAGTTTCTCGTAGAATTCGCGCCATGAATGCGGCTTTATACCCTTAACCTTTCTCCCATGCTTGTGGATCAGATATTTCTGTATTCCTAAAGGTGGGAAGCGTTTTCCAGCCCCTATCTTTAGTGCAAACCTGATTATCTTCGGGATATCATCATCATTAAATCCCGGAATCCATACTGGTGCTACTAGAAGATCAATGGATGTCTCAGAAGTTATATAATGCATCAGCTTCATTGATTTTGTGATATCATACCATTCTGTATCGGCGAGTTTCTTGGCGAGGTCAGCATCTAAAGAGTCTATGGAGAAGTTTATTCTTGTTAAGCCAGCCGCCGATAATCTATCTAACATTTTTTCATCAAGTATGGAGCCATGAGTCTGTAGTGAGATCGTCTCAACACCTTTCACTTGGCTAAGTTCATGAACAAGATCGACGATTTTTGGATAGGTTATAGGATCTCCAACGGTATCTATATGAGCCTCTATCTTATAGGCTCCTTTGAATTTTACAATCCTTTTGAATTCTTCTACTATATAATCTAGTGGAACAATGTATTCGCTTTGTCGGATCTTAGACTTTGGGCCTGCATCCGTTGAGCAGAAGATGCAGGACAGGGGACATGTCGATATCGGCCTAATCTGGAGGAGATTCGTTCCGCGGTCTATGATGCCGAAGGCTATGCAGCCAAGAAGGGGAATCTCTTCATTAATCTCAAAAACTGGGCATTTCACAGATTTTAACTAGCTTAAGAAGAATAAATATCCTCCATTCGTTATGGCTGGTGACTTCGAGAGAATTCGTAATGGACAGTGAACATACAGTCTTCATCAAGGAAAATTCTTAAATGGGATTTGATATTTTAGGTTGATAATTGTCAGAGTGAGTATAATGTTAAAGGCAAATGCTCTAAAATGGAAGGTTGGATTTCATACATGGTCATTTGTCAGCATGCCTCTTAAAGAGGCATTAAGGCACATTAGAGATGCTGGATATACAGAGGTTGAAATCACCGCAGACAAGACCCATCTGGATCCTAGAGTATTCCCTCCTTCCAGACTTTCCTGCTTAAGGAGTCTCCTGAAAGATTTGGGTTTACATCCCAACTCTGTGCATGCGCCTATAAAAGATGTTGATATCGCAGCGCAGAATCCGGAGGTCAGAGATGAAAGCATAAAGTTGATAATGAAGACGCTTGAGTATTGCAGGTTCATAGAATGTCCAATACTCGTTTTGCATCCGAATGGAGAGGAAGGAGCCTCTCTAAAGCCGAATGATTCAAAGAAAAATTTAATCGATTCTCTAACGCAGATTGTAAAGAAGGCTGAGGATCTGGGAGTGAATATCGCAATAGAGAACATGATCGATGTTAAAGGGATAAGGTTTGGCAGTAGGGTCTCTCATATAAAAGAGGTTATAGAAAGTATTGGTTCGCCCTCTTTGGGCATATGTTTTGACACGGGGCATGTAAATCTCTTTGCCGACCCAAATATAAGTATGGATGGGGAAATCTTTGAAGCCGGAGAACATTTGATGACTCTCCATGTTCATGATAATAATGGAATAAAAGATGAACATAAACCTCCAGGCGATGGAAGCATAAATTGGAGTCAAGTAATAGAGGCCCTTAAAAAAGTTAACTACACGGGAGTCTTTATGATGGAGATCCAAGAGAGCGATGATCCAGATGCCACCGCAAAGAGATGCTTAGAAACAGTAACTAAAATGATCATGAACGCTGATAGATAGATCAGATGATCATCCTACTTAAATAGCGGATGTTTTGTGCTGGGCTAAAATTTTATTGACTCTTCTTCTATTCCATCCTTTGTAATTATCAGTATGTCTATTCCATCCCCGCTCATAGCATCCCTGCTTATCGCTGACTTTATGGCTCTTTTAGCGAGTTCCTTTCCTTCATCAATCGTCATCCCTTCTCTATATGATTCCTCTAGGACGCCCATTGCCATCTCCGCCCCTGACCCTACAGCCGTATAGTTATCGGGAATATTAGAGCCTAGAACGTCTAAAACATAGAGGGATGGCCCATCTTCATCTACTCCACCAACTATTGTCTGCGTTATCAGAGGGAACAACCTATGACTGAATAGTAAATTCGATATTAGTTTCGCAACCGCTCTCACTGATATCGGCCGGTTTGCCTCTAATCTGAAGAGATTAGCATATGCTTCAGCCTCTCTTATTAGTATCTGCATATCTGAGACTAAACCGGCGCAAGCCGCGCCTATATTTGGAGTTATCTTGAAGACCTTCTTTCCCGCTCGGCTGAGAACTAAATTCCCATAGGAAATCCTTTTTTCTGAGGCTAGTATCACTCCGTCCTTACAAACTATGCCTACGGTCGTCGCGCCAGGCAGATATAACGGTGACGATTGATTCTCAAGCATCTTTATTCCTCCACAACTGGATTCCAGTAGAGGATAAAAATGCGATATTATTAAATCTTTTCAATTATGTGAAGCTGCGGCCTCAAAATAGTATTTCTTTACTCAGCCTAACTCTATTTCCTTTCACTGGTATTCCCTCCTCCAATAATCTTCGTCTCCTCTCCTTTACAGACTGTTCATCGCCAACTATTAACCCGTCAGATCTGATAACCCGATGGCATGGAATTATCGGTGCTAAAGGGTTCTTATGAAGAGCATTCCCAACAGCCCTATAAGCGTTTGGCCTACCGATTCGCTTAGCTATCCTCTTATAAGTGCTCACCTTACCCCTTGGAATCTCCAGAGTAGCCATTAGAACGGCTTTTTCAAATTCGGTCTTCCTAGATAAATATTTCAAGATTTCCTCTTTAGTCCATGAGGAAATCTTCTTATCTCTCAAAACGGGGATCACCTCATTAGCAGTGCTTAACCTTCCAATCCTCACAACACATTATTATTTTCAGGAATGATATGTGAAAGACATCTTCATTAGTTTTTGGTATGATTTTCTCTGCATTCTCTCTGTAGATCTTTTTTAGGACGCTATCTAGAAGATATATGCCATGGCATGCCATAGGCCTTTTTTAGAGCCGCATAATTTCCATGATGCACTCCAATAAATATCGTTCTCGGATGTCTCTCAATAATTCTATTTCGCTGTTCTAAAAGTTCCATCTTTTCCGGGAATTTCGGCCCATAAAAGATCCAATCAGGCCGCTTATATCTTAACGTTACATATCGCGGGTTAAATCTATCTACGGGCATAAAGAACGCGGCGGGATCCGATGTGTGGATGAGAACGGGATCTCCTAAATCTCCAGCTTTCTCCCAGATAGGATCAAATCTCGGATCATCCACACGGATAAGTCTGCCGGATTTATCTCTAACCGCCAAGAGGATCTTATGAACTTTTAATCCTCAGGCTCCCTGCGAGACGGCCTCCTCAAGCTCCGCGGCTTTTCTCTCTCCATATTTTGGATCGTTGATGCCTTCAAAGCTGAGAATATAGAATACCGTGAATCTATCCGAATAATCCCTATATATCTTCAAGTATTCCTTGATCGGAGGAATACCGTCCAAGTCGACTACTCCTTCCACATTACACGCATCCATTATAAAGATACCGCAAGAAAACTCCCCATCTTTAGTGGGGAGGTGAATTGCGGTAAAGGCTTAAATGCGTAACCGACAAATTTTAGGTGTAGCATGTTGCCGATGACAGGGCATCCACCCCGAAATTAGACGCATGGGATGAGGGAGCCGTGAGCCCCTGAACCGGCGGGTGTGACTGGAGATGTAAAGCACCAGCCGAACGCTGGAAGCCCCCACCTCAGTAGGGGAAGGCTCACATGAAATGGCATGAGCAAATTAAAAGTCT
>QMXE01000012.1 GCA_003661975.1 Candidatus Bathyarchaeota archaeon | reverse complement strand
TGAAGATGATGATCGCTTTAATGCCTGAGAGAACCGATTTTCTCTGAGGATAAGATTATGAGTGGTAGATCCAGCGGATGCTCAGACAGAAACGGCATGAAGACTCATTCATGGCTTAAAATCGCATTGATATGCCTCCTCTTGGGAGGAAGCGTATATTCCCTGCTACATCAATATTCGGTCATTCTCTCAGAGAATAAGCCGACCAGCCGATCCTTCATTCTCGTGATCACCACACGACTCGAGAATACAAGTCCCCAAGGAAGGATCTGGAATCTCTCCGACGAGGAGAGAACAATCGGACTCTTCATGAATAATACTTGGCAGACCGTTTATTTATTAAATTCTTCATGCCCAATTGATGAGATTCGAGCAGATAAGGATGGAAACCTAATCGCGATCCTATCCACGCCCATATCCAAGATTCCACATGGAAAAAACTTTACCTTTCAAGTTGCCTATAAGATCATCCTCAGACCCCGTCGATCCCCGCCGATAATTGAAGAGCAGGCGGGAGATTTAAGCGACATCAGCGAGGAGTTGAAGATGAGATACTGTGGATCGAATGGTCCTTGGCAAGTCGACGATGAGAACCTTAGGAGATTGGCCTTCAGGATCGCTGGCAATGAAACTAACGTTCTATCCATACTTAAGAGATTCATTAATTGGATCAAGTGTCACATATATTATAAGTCACAGGATCACCCTAAATATCCCAGTGAGACCTTAAGAGATGGAGCAGGAGACTGTGATGATCAAGCGAATCTACTCATCACATTCTGCCGAATAATCGGCATACCAGCCTATCTCCAAGTTGGATGCATATACCTTCCCAGAAGGGAAATTGAAGTTGATTACTGGAAAGGACACTGGATGATAAGGCTTACTAGGATAGGATGGCATGGCTGGGCAGTAGTTTATGTTCCTCCATGGGGGTGGATGCCGGTCGACCTGACATTCGCCCCTGGAATATTCTCGGATCCATTAAATGCCATAAGAAACGCCGCTCTAATCCGTCAGGCGACGATTCAATATGCGAATATCACTAGATCAGATTATATAGGCTCCTCGCGGAATTATAGGAGATTCATAATCTCCAATGAATTTAGAATTTATGAGCATGACATCCTTTTGGAGGAGAATATTATGTCTCCGCGGCTTCCACGCATATACGTGCCGATCTTGTCGGTCAATAGCGAACACTTATAAAATGGTATTTATTTCATTAATTTTCGCATTTAACAATAGAGGATGATGCTATGGCTAAATTCAAGATTATAATCTCCGATCCCGAGACTGGTAAGGCGAGATCCGTGGAGCTTGAAGGAGAACGTGCAGTTCCACTGATCGGCAGGAGAATAGGCGATGTAATTGACGGCGCAATAGTTGGGCTTTCCGGATGTAAGGTTCTCATAACTGGCGGAACGGATAGTTCAGGCTTCCCGATGCGCCCGGATATACACGGCGGAATCAAGACTAGAGTGCTGCTTAGTAAGGGCGTGGGATATAGGGCTCGTGGAGCCAGAAAGGATAGGAGAAGAAAGACTGTTCGTGGAAACATGATCACAGAGGATATAGCCCAGATCAATATGAAGATCATTGAAAGACCGGGAAAGGCTGAAAAGGAATAGACGCGTAATTCATACAAGTCATCCTATCTTCTGGAACTGACTGGAAGTATATACTCTGAATATTTATTTCCGCTTCAAATTCTTTTTATATTCCACCTCTCTACCTCAACCTAGATTAAGCTATGAAGCAGCGGCTTGAAGGCTCTTCGGGTGAATCCTAATGGATCACTCAAGAACAGCCGTTAAACCATTCCTCGTATACTCAGAGGAGCCGCATAACATCAAATTAAAACCTGACTCCTTCGCCCTTCAGGGAGATCTTCCTTCCAGTTCGCGATTTACCATCGATCTTCAGCGGGGAAAGAGCAGTGCTCCTACGAGGGATAGAGAGTTGATGATTATATGAGGAGGACTATTGGAAAAAGGACGTGCATGAGCCCGCAGATCCCACTTGTTCAGGTTGAGGAGGAAACTTCAGATTTAACCCTCACCTATCTTGAAGGGATATTCTCCGCACTCTCAAGTGTAGACGCCCTCAACATCTTTTATGCCGCTGAGAATGGAATAGAGAGTTCCACTCAGACGATTAAGGAGCTGAATCTGACCCAGAAGAGATACTATACGAATCTTAAAAGGCTCATTGACGCTGGACTCGTTGAGAGAGTGAATGGCAGATATGTCCATACGACATTTGGAAAGATAGTTCATAAGCTCATAGAGGCTCTAAGAAACGCCGTTGATCAAAAGGAGAAGCTAGATTTGATCGATAGGATATTGAAGGTGAAGAATCTATCAGAGGATGAGGCTGAAGAGATCATAAGCGTGCTTCTCAAAGACGTCAATTTGATACCGGACGGCTATATAACGGATACTTTAGGTCCAGTTAGGATCATAGAGGATTGGGAAAGAGCCGTTCAGGAGATAATAAGGGCGATATACGAATCTAAAGAGAAGATCTTATTCGCATGCAGATACCATGATATACGCTTAGTAGAGGCTTGCCTTGCAACTGCTCAGAGAAACGTGAAGATACGGTTCCTAATCGATGAAGAATTGAGGGCCTCCCGCACAGCCCAGATACTTCTGAGGATCCTATTTAATGAGAATTCGGCGGGCTACTTTTCTGGGGTTCTCGAATCTTCAGACTTCCAGATGAGGTATGCATGCATACCCTACTCTTTTCTAATTTCAGATGGAGAATACGTCATGCTTGAGGTTCCAATGCCCACGCACAAAAGATTCTTCTTTGCATTCTTCTTTCATAATAAGAGACTATCCGAGAGGCTATCCACGCTCTTTGAGGATCTTTGGAAAAAGAGTTCGGATGCAAAGATAGATCAAAAATGATACTTCGTCCCTGAAGGATCCGAGCTGAAAAATATGAATTTTAGATCTGTACGCTGAATTCATAATTTAGAAATAAATGGGATCTTGATTATTGAATCAAGTTCCAGTTGTGGAGCAAAAGTAGCCGTTAAGAACGGTGAATCCATTGAGTGGAGAACGATTATTAATAGTTGATGACGACGATGCGATCCTCAAGAGCCTATCTAGGATTCTTAGGCTGGAAGGCTACGATGTCGACACTGCAAGGACAGGTTCGGAGGCTATAGAGAAATCAAAGACAAACTTCTACAACCTCGCACTTCTAGATATTAAGCTCCCAGATATGGAGGGAACGGATCTTCTAAAGAGGATGCATGAGACCTATCCGAGAATGATAAAGATAATGATCACTGGCTATCCTGACCTTGAGAATGCTGTTAAGTCTCTTAATGCTGGAGCCGATGCATATCTAATTAAGCCCGTCAGCGTTCAGAAACTCATAGAGGTCGTAAAGCAGAAACTGGCCGAGCAGAGAAATGCGGAAGTTATGACTGAGGAGAAAGTAAAGAAGTGGATTGAAACCCGCGTTCGTAAGATTAAAAGCGGCGAATTGTGATGCAGAGGCTTGAGAGACTCATAATGGATACTATAAATGAGGTGATAAAGGAAGTATTCAACGATGAGGTAGCTAGGGTACTCTTCGATAATTTCTTTGAGAAGAATAGTTCAGTGCCGCTCGACAAGAAATTGAGGGCCTTCGAGGATTCCCTGCCTAGGATTTTGGGTTCAGGAGCCATAATAATTGAGGATTTAATCTTGGAGACGCTTTACTCGAGGCTGGGATTGAAATTTGAACGTGAAGAGAAGAGTTTTACAGATTCGATCAAGGAGTTGAGGCTCATAAAGGTGGAGAGTTAATGGATAATCGTAAGATAGCCATAATTAAGATCTTCCTAATCAGCCTTAGTCTAATAACCTGCGGAGAGATATCCTGTGCACTGAAGGCCGAATCAGATCTTCCCGTGGATCCCTTAGGCCCCAATCTCTGGTTGCATCTATCCATACTATTAACTTATGCCATATTACCAGTGATCTTCATTCTCATAGACAATCATCTTCTCTACGTATTATTGACTGGTGTATTTGCTCTTAGAAGCATAATCGAGTTCGTTTGGAGATTAACATCATTTCAGGCGTTTATAGCGCTCCTATACATCCTCGCGGCCTTCCTCTCGATAATCTTGGCTGCTGAGAAGTTAAGTGAAAAGGTTAGAGGCGAAATCTTAAGTCTGAAATGGTCGCAATTCTAAACTAAGCGTTCCTTAAGATCTCGTAGATCTCATACTTCTCAGGCGGTATTATCTTTGGCGGCTTATACTGGCCTATCGGAACTCCCTCCTTTGCCCTTATCATAGAGTATCTCAGGAAAGCTCCAGGCCTCAGATATACTACTCTGATGAATTCAGATGGATCCTTAACCCTGAAGTCTTCCACGTAATCCTTGAATGTCTCGCCCGGCTGCATCATAGCCTTATCAACCTCCAGCATAGACTTGAATATTATCTTTTCAGCCTGCCGCTCAGTATATGGCCATGTCTTCTCCATCAAGAATTCTAGGTGCTCTCTCGGCTTCAGCAACTTTATCACAGCCCATTTATCAGATGATCTTAAGCCGGCATTATATAGTGCCTGAACGATCACGCTTGGGCTTATGACGTATCGGCTATAAAGTTTTATGAGGGCTTGCTTTCTACCCTCAAAAGCGAAGACTGGCATGCCGTCATCCCTGAAGTCGACGACCCGAAATAGATCATCCATTACATACCTGAATAGGATTGAACCGAATGGAGTTACGACGATATTGTATGTCTCCCCCTTCTTTAATTCATCTATCTCTTTAATCTCGCCGTTCATCGTCTGAAACTCCAGGTAGCTCGTCTTTAGATCTGGAATCAGATCCATCTTTCTATCGGGATCTCCCCTCATCAGCGGTCCTGCCTCAGTTGAGCCATAGATGTGTAGAGGCTCCAACTCGAGCTCCCTTCTAAAGAATTCAAGGTATAGCCTCGCCTCCATACCTGCGACTAGCACTCCCTTCAATGGCAGAATCTCCGTTATCTTCCTCCTCTCCTTTCTGCTCAGCCTACAGCTCAAAATCTTGAGGTATAGAAGAGCCTTCTTTATTCCCGGCCCCAGAGAGTTATAGTATTCCCTGAAGAACTCTTCTGGATTGAGGAAGTACTTGCAGATCATGTAGAACATTGAGCCTATGCCTCCGCCGAGCGCTATCTTCTCTCCCCTCCCAATGATCTTCAATATGAGATTGAATTTCTCCCTCATCTCCAGGTTATCCGCAACCTCTATTGGGGGAACCATCTTGAAGAGGGTATGGGATGCCCATGCCCCCCACCCAGAAACAAACGGTATCGGAGCGTTCAAATTTAAGGCCTTATCTCCAGCCTTTAATTTGGTCTCGCCCCATCCATCACTGCAGGCAATAACAGCCGTTGCTATCGATGCCTCCATAAAGTTTCTCCAGAATGTCTCGCCGTGAACTATCCATTTATTGGCGCCAGTCGTTCCAGTAGTCTTCATGCAGAGATAATATGGCTCAACCATGTATCTGTTAAGCGTAGAGCCTATGTCACGGCCGATGCGATCATAATACTCCTTAAAGAGCTCCCTAGGTCTTCTGGGAATCTTTTCGGTCGCATCCATGATCCTCTGACCAAAATCGTGGAGCATCAGGTAATCAGCGTATCTCGTTAATGGAACATCCTTGAAGCTCCTTGGCTTTTCATGGCATAGAAGCTTCGCAAGATCCGTTCTCCTCCACTTCTCGAAGTATCCCCTCATCCTCTCCCTGTTATACTCTACCTGCTCAGCGAAGTTCTTCTCGTAAAAGCTACAGTATCTCTTCCAGAGGTCGATGCGCTTCATAACAATCACGCGAGGCAAAATTAACTTACAAAAGAATATTTTTTGTGCCTTACTGCTTAAGAGATTTTCTTTTCCTGAACGATTGTATGGATCATCCATACTGATCAGTGAAATAGGCTTTCCCTTCATAACCCGAATATATAGAACCACTAAGAGAGCTGCTACGGGAAAATAGGAATGTATGAATATCAGTATCTCATCAGCGGAACCCTTTCATTCCTCACGTCTTTATACCTCCTCATTAAACAGCCGAAAACTCGACCATTAAAGTTCCTCATCATCTTCGGCCTAATAACCTCAATATGGGGAATCTCATCTTTCATGTATAGGGTGGCTCCAGCCGCAAGTCAAACCGCCTTCTACTTCAGATTAATAATGATATCGAGTCACCTAGCCCTTCCAACCTATCTGCTGACAATAATAAATATACGGGAGAAAAAGAGCTTGAGGCTTCAAACCCTAATCATTATCCCCGCGATATTGCAGGTTCTCATGATATACAGGGAGGACTACATCTCAAGCTTCATGTTTTTCTTAACGAGTTATGGATGGGCCTACAGGGTAATCAGCTTCAGTCCTCTATTAACTGCTACCGGCGTGATCTACGTTGGATATCTACTGGGAATACCATTATCTCTATTAATATTGATCAAAAAGGCGAATGTCCCCTCGCTGAGAAGAAAGTATCTGATACTCCTATTAAGTTTTGTCTTATTCCAGATCTGCGGGACCACTCTAACGGGTAGCCTAATCGGGCTTGGCCTGCTTAACCCAATCTTCCAATTAGGCGGATTATTCGAGTTTTTAACGTTCATCTCGATCCTGTATGTGTTGACAACGAAGGAAAGGAGGATCATCCTATCGCTGAGAAATGAACATGACTTCTGGAAGGTTTACTCCTCATTCCTTACGATATTCTATAATTTATCGGCCGATATAGGCCTCGGCGAGGGATTCTTCAGCTTTACAAGATTCATCGAAGAATCTGGAATAAAGGAGCACGTCCAGATAACAAGAGAAAATATAACTATCAGGGAAACTGATAAACTTGACATATTTGAACTCATAGATAAAAACCTGAAGTTCTTCGCTAAAGAGCATATTGACCATAGAATCATAGATCGATACCTACGGGTTTTAAAGGCTGCCGAGAAGGAACTAGACTGGAAGTTCAATGAACTTGTTAGGAGAAACATTAAATTTCTGAAGTCCTCCGATCTAATATATGGCCTTCCAGGATGTAGATTCTGCAAGGAGATCTCACAGGATAAGAGCCTCAATGGTCTAGATGATGAAGAGGCATGTTTGAGGATTTATAAGCGAATACTACTTTCCATCCTGAGTGAAGAACTAAGGTTGATCGATAAAATAAGAAAGATATTCTCTAAGCATCCTCTCAGCAAGATCATCAGAATAAGCAGGTATGGCGAAGTCACAATAGATAAGATTAGGGGTAAGGCTGTGGGAGTTTCAGGGAACAGAAGGATACTAAAAATAATTGATGAATTGAATAGCATCGTGAGCGAGACTCTCGAGTATCTGCTGGAATCAAAGAGTGAGATAGATCCGATATTAACGAAGCTTAAGCATGTATTAAGGCTGAATAAGGAGAGAGCTGAGAAGTTAGGGATATATCCCAAGCTTCTGGGAACTCTGGCGACGCAGATCCCGAGATCCCAGATTCATAAGTTATACTCTGACTACTTGGAGGAGCTAGTTGAAGAGAAGACGAGGGAATTAAAGAAGACTCAGGAGAGGCTTCTTAAGTCGCAGAGGCTGGCGGCGATTGGTGAGGCGGCAGCTATGGTTGGACATGACCTCCGAAACCCATTACAGGCGATAATATACTCGCTCTATCTCGCAAAGAAGGAGCTTGATTCTAATCCCAATGAGAATTTAAGGGAGATATTGAGGGTGATCGAAGATCAAGTGGAATACATGAATAAGATCGTCTTGGATCTGCAGTATTATGCAAGGCCGCTGAAGCCAAGCATTATAAAGACGAATCTGAGGGAGATCATCGGAGAGATCTTTCTGGCGATAAAGGTTCCGGAGAACATAAAGGTATTAATCGAGGTTGAAGACGATTTCACCTCCTTCCCAACGGATCCAGTATTGATAAAGAGAGTTCTAACTAATCTGATAATGAATGCAATTCAGGCCATGGAGAATGAAGGATTACTGAGAATAAGCGCCGTTAAGAAGGGCGATTACGCCTACATAAGCGTGCAGGACACTGGAGTTGGAATTCCTGAGGAGAATCGTAGCAGGATATTTCAGCCCCTATTCACGACGAAGGCTAAGGGTCAGGGGTTAGGCTTGGCAGTATGCAAGAGGATAATCGATGCGCTTCAGGGGAGCATAACATTCAAGTCTGAGGTTGGAAAGGGAACAACATTCACCATAAAACTTCCATTCAAAGACTTGAAACATACGTCGCAACCAGTAGTTTCTACACGTAAAAAAGAAAATCGGAAGATTCAGCGTGGATAGGCTTCTAGGCTCTCAGAGATTCTTTAGGTAGAGCTCCTTTAATCCGTAGAATCGACGTAGAAACTCATAGCCCTTTCTCGTAGTCTTTATTATGCCCCCATCATCCTTAGAAATAGTTACAAGTCCGGCCTTCTCAAGTCTTCTCAGATAATCCCCCAACATCTTAAAGTTCAAGTTGGCTCCATAAACTATTCTCGTCTTCCTCGCACCCCTCCTAGCCACCTTCAATATCTCAGCGATTATCTCAAGATTACTTCTCCTTTGATAGGTTCTGCCCATCATCCTTCTAATCACCCATTCGGATTTCAGTTTCTGAATAAGAAAACTGATTTTTAAGATTTTCTAGCCAAAAAGGCAAAAAATATGTTTCATTGGAAAAAATAATGAAAAATCTTCCAGTTTATGGTCGGAAAATCGTAGTTTTCCAATAAAGGAAAATCCAGTGAGAGTTTAACCTAGAATGGAAAAATTTTGCTGATTGTGGATTAGTGGAGAACTCTTCCGCGGATTATCTTCTCCTCGGGCATCCCGAGCTCGAATGAAAGAAATCTTCGGAAGACCTCAGGATCGACTGTAGCCTCATAATAGTCATCTTCCATATGCGGAGGAATATCGCCTATGGCCTTATATGCCCTTCCACGCCAATTCACCTTAGCCTTACTCAACTCTCCCATAAATTCCAAAAGTCCTCCAGAGAATGTGAAGATAAATAGATCTGTAACCGAGGAGACAATTACCTCTCCTCCGGAGAACTCGAAGGTAACAATTAATGCTCCCTGACTTGATGATCGGAATGTCTCCCAGTCATTACATTCAATCCTCGTGAGTGGACCGTTAATTCCAGAAGCCTTAACGATATCCTTGACTCTTAATTCGCCGAGACGCTCCAGAATAGAGCCTAAAAGGTTTATATTCTCATCTAGGACCGCCATCTTCCCGCTGATCTCCTCGAATCTCTCCACAAGACCCGAGAGGGTCTCCTCGTGATCCCTAAGAACCTCAATTATTAAATCTAAAACGTCTATCTTCTCTTTGAATCTCGAGTATGAAGGCATCATATAAGCTCCCTGCTTAGCATTTCTCATAAACAATTTAAGTGATGCGAAATCGAACTTAGAAGTCGAGGTATATAGCGGATGACCAGAATTATCCTACTCAGACAGCCAAGGGCCTAGCAGATAATCAGCGAGAAGACTTCACTTAGGCCTTAAACCACCTAAAGATGAGATACTCTATTCTTCTCCTATCGAGATCAGGCACGGCAATTATAAATCTCTTCCTTACGGTAGTGGCGAGTCTCCCAGCCCTAACGATATCTGTGGCTGAAACCTCATCTTTCCTACTCTTTACGGAGACGATATAAGGTGCATGATCAATTCCAGGTCCCCGCCTATACACGGCGAAGTCGCATCCATACTTAACTCCAGGCGTAACCACAAGTCCCTTCTCCCGAAGGTCTCGATAAACCATATATTTTAAGTCGAAGTCCTCATAGATCCTTCTAGCCCTCTCCCTTAGAGCCTCAAAGTCAACATTACATTTTCCAGAGGATTCAGTGACCCTTATCATTCCCTTCTCAAGGAGATATAGGCCCTCCATCAAGTCCAATATTAAGGGGACATTGAAGTCTGGGCTTTTAGGCTTAGGTATGCCGAGTGGCTTCCCATAGAATCCCGCCTTAAATAGTTCGGAGCCATCCTTCGGATTCCATACGATCAGGAAGTTCTCGACGAATTCAGCCTCTATCGGCTTAGGCATTAAGGCTTAGGCCTCCTCATATCGCGAAGGCCAACATTCGGACAGCATCAGTCGCATCCTCGATCTTATCTGCAGTATCCTCTAAGAGCTGAATTATATCCCTTATTAAGAGTAGCGTTGGAATCTTCATGTCGCTGCTGAGGACTCCCATCTCCAATTCACGATACATATTATCGACTTTTCTCTCTCCAACCTCAACGTCCTTAGCCTTTTCCAGAACCTTCGGCGAACCATAATTTAGCATGAGAAATGTATCCCTCAATTTAGCGAAGGTATCGAAAACTGCATTGGCTAGATTTGACACTTCCTTCTTCAGATCTTCCGGAACGCTCCATCCTCGAATAGAGAGCTGCAGAACTCTGAATGCTATTCCCTTACAGAAATCCGATATCTCGCTTATTAGATCCGTGAATCTGAGGAAGTCCTCCCTATTCAGTAATATCGCGCCTATCTCAACAAGCTCCTGAACAACCATCCTCTTAGAGTCATCCACTTCACCGCTGAGCTCCAGAACTTCCTTATAGAGTCCACCCATCGAGTTATGATCTCCATCTACAAATGCATTTATGAGCTGCATCGCCTTCCGATAGACATTCATAACCTTTCTAAGATGATCCTGACAGAGCCGGAGGGCTCTTCTCTTTGCTCTATGCTCCGCCTCTATCGGGAGAACCAATAGCTCCTCGCCTCATCTACAAAAACCTATTCACATAAAAATATGGAGTTAAGATTAAAAAACCTAACTATGATGGGGCCTGTAAAAATTTTTGGGCGTCAGTTCTCCTCAACTGGGACTCCTAGATCCTCAAAGTCTCTTTTGAAGTTGAAGTAGTCCCTTAGGATCGTTGTGAGAGCATTTATTTCTGCTCTAACCTGCCTCCATGAGTCTCTGTCCCTTATCGTAACAGTATCATCCTTCAACGTCTGATAATCTACAGTTATACATAGTGGAACTCCTATCTCATCGAATCTCGCGTAGCGCCTACCGATGAAGCCTGACTCGTCATACTCGACCATGAAGCCCTCATCGATCAGAATCCCATGTAATTCTCGGGCTTTCTCTGGAAGCCCATCCTTCTGCACAAGCGGCAGAACGGCCAATTGTATTGGAGCAATGTCCCTCGGCAATTTAAGGATAACCCTTCCATCCTTAACGGTATAGGCATACTCTAATGCTACGTATGCAAGCCTATCAGAGCCGAAGCTGGGCTCGATGACATGCGGTATGAAGCGGCGTCCCCTCTCCACGATCTCCCTCTCCTCAAACTTGACATGCTCAGGGAGGATCCTGTATTCTCCAGCCATAAAATAGCCTTGCCTCTTAATCTGCTCCTCAGCCTCCTTAGGATCCGCCTTCGAGATTAAATCTAATACTTTGGGAGCCTCTTCCCTGAATGTCTTCCCGATCTCGGCTATCACAGGCTTTATAACCCTTTCCCTTCTTACATCCACCTTCTTCTTGAGCTTGAAGACTCTCATGTCAGCCCCGCTCTCCCTCATGTGCCCCTTCAAGTCAAAATCCGTCCTATAATTGAACCCTGAGACTTCAACCCATCCCCACCGATCAAGATAAACCTCCTGATCGAAGCCTTGAACCGAATAGTGAGCTCTCTCCCACGGAAGCTTCTCTATGAACCGCTGCTTATCTTCAGGGACGCCGAGCTCAATCAAGAAGCGCTTGGCGAGAGCCATGAAAAAAGCCTGCCACTCCATCATGATATAACCTTTATCAAGAGCCTCCTTAACGCTCAACTTAACAGGCTCTTCCGAACCATTAAGCCTCCGCTCGGCGAGGACCAAATTTAAGGATTCATCCTCAACCATTCCTAGATGCGGACACTCGGGATCCTCGGGGTCAATAAAGAATTCAAGATCGATTATCGTGAATTCCCTAAGTCTTATAGGACCTTGCCTAGGCGAGATCTCATTTCTTAATGCATGGCCTATCACTGCGAATCCCGTTGGAAGCCTCTCCCTAACCTGCTCGTATAGGCGCCTAAACTCAACGAAGACTGACTGAGCTGCCTCCGGACGGCCGTATCCAATCGCATCCGAGTATGGGCCTATATTCGTCTTGAACATCGTCAAGAAATACTGCGGATTCGTCAGTTCCCCTCCGCACTCGGGACATTTAATTCCATGCCTCTTCAGAGCCTCGCCGATCTCCTTAAGATCCATCTTCTCAGTTTCTTGGGATGGGAGACCTGCCAGTTCTTGAAGCAGATGATCCGCCCTAAACTTTCTTCTGCATCTGCTACATTCAACCATGGGCTCCCTGAAGCTCTCGAGATGACCTGAGGCTTTAAAGACCGATTCCGGGCTGATTATGGGAGTCTCGATCTCATAGAGGCCCAGTCGGCGAAGGAATATATCCCTGAATTTATCTTCGATCTTCCTCTTCATAATTGAGCCTAGGGGTCCCCAATTTATGAATCCGCTTACGCCTCCATATATCTCATAGGATGGCCAGAAGAATCCCCTTCGTCTCGCTAGGGCGCTCACCTTCTCATACTTGTCCGGAGCCATCAAGTTTAACCTCGCATTCCAAATTGATCTCTAATGCTATGAAATATGCATTTTTGAGCGAATTGATTTTATCGACAGATAGATGAGGGGAGAGCGATTTAAGCCTTTCTAGCCGCCCACGCCAGCAAGCCTAGAATCCGCGATGAGGACATTAGAGTTTTTTAGCCATATATACTCCATCATATGTGTATCCAAACTTTTTGTAGTATTCTTTTGTTCCAAGAGCGCTTGTAACTAGGATCTTGTCGAAGCCGCTCTCCCGGCTTATTCCCTCTGCTTCTTGGAGTAGTCTACGCCCCCACCCCTTATGCTGGAAGGCCTCCCTTAAGGATTCGCCTACCGGGACTAGCTCACCGCAAACCCGGAGCTCCCTAATTATAGATGCGTTTTTGCCGGATATCTCCGGTCTATGAGCCTTCTCAGATGGGAATCTAAGCCGCAAATATCCGATGAGAACATCATTTACTTTATCTTCAGCTGAGATGAAGAATTCTTTTCCATCAGATGCCTCATAAGACTGAACGTAGATTCCTATATTCTTTAGTTCCGGACGGATGTGATCCTTCAGCCATCTATGCCCGGCTTCTCTACAGCGGATACATCTGCATCTAAGCCCCTCCTCCCTAAGCCTCTCAAGGGCTAATTCACGCAAGTTGCTCTTATTAACGCCGTCAACTATCATGTATGCGGGTATATCCCTCTGAACCCGCATGATCCTAACCCATTCCGGAGTCATCTTCTTCACTTGAACTATCAGATCGATGGCCTCCTCCGTGCTGTAAGGCTTATAGAGTCCCCTCCTCCACCATTCATAGAGCTTCGTCCCCTCAATTACCAGGCAAGGATATATCTTGAGCATGTCAGGTTTAAAATTTGGATCCGAGAATATCCTCCGAAATCCATCCAGATCACGCTTTGGATTAGACCCTGGAAGGCCGGGCATCATGTGATAAACCACCTTAAGCCCTGAATCCTTGAGGATCCTCGTGGCCTCGATCACGTCTTTCACTGTGTGACCCCTATTCACGATCTTATAGATGTCATCATAGACGTTCTGCACGCCCAATTCTACTCTGGTAACGCCCATGGAGAGCATCCTATCAACGTGGATCTCCTTAGACCAGTCTGGTCGAGTCTCAACGGTTATTCCAACGTTCCTTATTGGGCTTGTCTCAGCAATCTTCTTCGCTTCCCCAAGGGATCTCGAATTCCTCCCGGTAATGGCGTCGAGGCATCTCTTCACGAAGAACCTTTGATATTCAAGCGGTGCACTTGGGAAGGTTCCGCCCATAATTATCAGCTCAACCTTATCAACCCTATGGCCGATAGCCAAATACTGATTTATCCTCTGCCTGACCTGCAAGAATGGATCATACTCGTTCTGTCTTCCCCTCAGTGCCGCTGGTTCATGGCCAGTATAGCTCTGGGGAACGCCGATCGATGGACCTCCGGGACAGTATATGCATGGCTCATCCTTGGGGCATGGCCATGGCCTTGTCATAGCGGCTATGACGGTAACTCCAGATGCAACTCGAACCTTCTTTCTTCGGAGGACATCAAGTAGCTTCGCCTTCTGCTGGGGAGTGAGGCATCTAATTATCTCGGAGTTACTTGGAACCCTACTTAATCCATACTTGCCGGCTACCTTCAACTTAATCCTATTTACATCCTCCCTCGTAGGATTCGGAATTCTCATTAAGTCTCCTATGATCTCTTCAAGTATCTTCGCTTCCATACTCTCCGACAAGAATTATGGGGACAGACTAAAAAATCTTCTCTCTTGGCATGTGCATTACAGAGCATTGCTAGGAGACGAATCTGTAAAGGTATGCCCTATGCTTGCTGAAGACTTTCCTAAGCGATAGGCTGAGCTCATCTTGAATCTTCTGCAACTCCCTGTATAACTTAACATTTGACTTTCTTGGAGACGCTAATGTCTCCTCATCTACCTCGATGAATCGATCAGTTATCTCCTGAATACTTATCCTCTCACCATTATACTTCTTATAGGTCCACATCGCCTGTAAAGCCGCGCCGTAAGCCGCTCCCTCATCAATCTTAAGGCAGACCGTCTCCACCCCGAATATATCCGCGGCTATTTGACGCCAAGCCCTATTCTTTGATCCTCCGCCTGTAAGCCTGATCTGCGAGGGCTTTATTCCAAGCTCCTTCATCCTATTCAAACCGTAATTCATCCCTAATGTAACTCCTTCCATCGCCGCCCTAGCGAAGTGAGCACAATTAAAGGTTCTACTGTTTAGGCCGAAGAAAACGCCGGTTCCATCTGGAACATTGGGGGTTCTCTCCCCCTCAAAGTATGGCAGTAGGATCAGGCCATCGGCGCCCGGCGGGGCCTTCAGAACGGCCTCCTCCAGTTCCTTATGGGACATGCCGAATAGATCTCTGATGAACTCGGTTGCCACAGTCACGTTCATTGTGCAGAGGAGTGGAAGCCAGGCATTCGTTGAATCGCAGAAGGCGGCTATCTCACCTTCCGGATCAACTACCGGAACATCCGAGTATGCATATATCGTGCCTGAAGTTCCGAAGCTCGCTGTGACTATTCCATTGCGGGTATTGCCCGTTCCAATGGCCCCCATCATATTGTCTCCTCCCCCAGCACTAACCAGAACATCATCCCTTAATCCGAAATTCTCAGCTATCTCTTTTCTGACGAAGCCAGCTGGCCTATCAGACGGCTGAAGAGGTGGAAGCTTATCCTTCAATTCAGGATCGATTATCTCAATAATCTTATCACACCATCTCCTCGTTCTAATATCCATTAGAGCCGTGCCCGATGCATCACCATACTCCATAACCTTATTCCCAGTCAAGTAGAAGTTTAGGTAATCGTGGGGGAGAAGAACAGTTGCGAGTCTAGCGTAATTTTCCGGTTCATGCCTCTTTAGCCAAAGAATCTTCGGGGCAGTATAGCCCGGAGGGATCATCAAGCCCAAGGCGTCAATGACAGCCTTCTTTCCGCCCATTTCACGAATCAGGATCTCACATTCCTCGATTGTGCTTGTATCATTCCAGAGCTTCGCAGGTCTTATTACGTTCCCCTCCGAGTCTAGCGGGACAAATCCATGCTGCTGGCCTGAAACACCTATGCCTCGAATCTCCTTTGGATCTATCTTAGACTCTCTCAAGGCCTGCCTTATTGTGAAGTAGAGAGCTTCAATCCAAACTTTTGGATCCTGCTCTTTATGTCCAGGTGGGAGACCCTCGATTAGGCCGTAGCTCTTTGATGCCTTTCCAAGAACCCTTCCGGTCTCACCGTCAACTATCAGCGTCTTCGTGCTTTGCGTTCCAGTATCTACGCCGATGAAGTATTGCTTCTCGACCATTCGATCACTTCCCGCACTCAGATCTAAATTATTAGATAGAAATTATTTTTACTATTTTCCGACATTTCTAATATTGTCTGGAGATGAAAATTTCACTATCTATTCTGGAGTATGAGCAAAGCCTCTACAATGAGATGGAGTTTCCATTTAAATCTGAGGTTTTCAGCCGAATCATCGATTTGATCAACACGGGGCAGGTTGACTCGATACATATAGACGTTATGAGACCTCCACTCATACCGAATAGGATAGTATTTCCTTTGAGGCTAATACGTGAATTATATGAGGCTTTACATGAAAGGATCCCCTTCTCATTTCATCTTATGGTTTCGGATCCCCTCTTGATGATCAAAAATATGGATGAGTTCATTCCTAAAGTGGACAGGGCCGACAACGCCGTGATCATCCAGAGGGAATCCTTCAATTCTGAAGATGAGATGTTAGATGCTATTTGCCTGCTGAGGAGACGCGGATACAAAAGAATCGGAGTATGCCTAGACCTTCCAACTCCATGCGGGTCAGTATCGGAGAAATCCGTTGAGGCCGCTGACTTCATCCTTCTCATGACAGTGCATATGGGCCGTGGGAGGCAGAGATACTCGGATGCTGGAACGGAGAAGATCAAGTATTTTTCTAGGAGGTATCCGGATAAGCCTCTCTGGGTGGATGGAGGGATAAATATTCGGACTGCGCAGATAGTTAAGAGGGCTGGGGCGGAGACTCTTGTTGTGGGATCATTTATCACGCTGAATGATAATCCCGTTTATGCCCTGATCAGATTGGCTCAAAGCGTTAATGACATCTAGATGGAACGCAACGTGGATTCCTCATTTCCTGTAGGGGATTAAGCAGAGAAAGATCATCTTATCTTTCCCCGTATTCTCAAAGTAGTGTTCATCTCCGGGAGGGATGAAGATCACGTATCCGGATCTCACATAATGCCTCTTCCCATTGTGGAATACTATTCCCTCCCCCTTTAAGATGAAGACTTCATGTTCCCAATCGTGCGAGTGGCGAGGAGTATGTCCGCCAGGCTTTATTTCAAAGCATCTCATAGCGAAGTTTTCAGCCCCATCCCTCCTTGAGATAAGCCATCTTATCTGAACGCCTCTCGCATCATCCTCCTTAACATCTTCGGCCGGAACCTCCGTGTAATGAACTGCCTTAAACATTAACTTTTCCCTCTAGCAGTTCAGCCGTGACATGATTCTATCGGCGCCTTCAGCCTTAACCTTTTCGCCATATATTCGGATCCCTAAAGGATATAAAAGGCCCCTGAAAGAATTTGAAGCTGCCACAGCAGTTATGTCGAGGGGGTGGAGATGAGCTTTATCGAGGAGAAGACCGTATACTTCGAGTCTCCGGGGGAAGAGAATACCGATTTTCTGCTTAGAATCGTTAAGGAATATGCTGAGAGACATGGCATAAATGACATAGTCGTTGCATCCACAACTGGATCAACTGGGGTAAAGGCATCCGAGATCTTTAAGGGCCGCAATGTAATCGTCGTTACGCATCACATAGGATTCAGTGAGCCCGGCAAAAATGAACTTAAAGAGGAGAATAGAGAGAGGATAATTTCGAATGGAGCGAAGATACTCACTGGAACCCATGCTCTAAGCGGCATCGAGAGAGCCTTCCGAAAAAGGTTTGGAGCCGTCGGATTCCTTGAGACAGCGGCCAATACGCTTCGACTTTTAGGCGAGGGAATGAAGGTATGCGTAGAGATAGTTCTCATGGCGGCGGATGCAGGATTGATAGGCATAGATAAAGACGTGATCGCAATCGCCGGGACTGGCAGAGGAGCAGACACAGCAGTGCTCGTTAGACCTGCAAGCACATCAGACTTCTTTAACTTGAAGATCAAGGAGATAATAGCCAAACCGAGGGAGTTCTAAGAGCATCACCCACGATTTTTTAGACGTTGAAGACGTAAATTTGAAAGAGGCGGCTATATAAGCCATTTCAAGGTTACAGTGGAGATATCTCCCGTTATCCCCCTCAAACTCTCCTCTTTTTTCTGTTTCTTGAGAGATGTAACCTTATTGAGCAATACGTGAGAACTAGCCTATTAACATGACCTTCCCTTTTTCATGTTGACTGGCATCTTTGAACCTTAAACCAAGCCAAAATATTGATGCATCTGAGCCTCTGTCAGTTCTTCGGCTAGATGGGTTGCCCGTTAATGTCTGAAGTTATGTGGATTAACAGGCTTCTTGATTCCAGTCCTTCCGGCTGTCTCTTTCAATCTTTTGTTGATGGCAGGATAATCCAAACCTTTCCCATGATTTTAACAAAGAGATTCCATAATTTAGGATTAGAAAGATTAAGAATATGGATATAAGTTCCGAAAGAAGAACATAAGGTAAAGGTTTAAGAACTTATTAAGTAATACATAATGAGGGATATACCGTGCCCATCGAATTGAAGGAGATAATAAGGTTCATAGAGGATCTAGGATACGAGATCAAGAGCGAGGTTTCTGGTAAGAGCGCCGTCGATGAGCTTTTAGGAGCCTTTGAGAACGTTGTTCCCAAGAGGATGACAAGCACGGAGTACTTAAAGAATCTCAGAGAGACGGGATATGGAAAATATTAGCGTATTTCTTGACACAGACGCTTTGATAAATTGGCTCGCTAAAGAGGTAGATCCAAATACTGGGGAGGAGCTCTGGAGGGCTCCTCTGAGAATTCTCAAGGAGATCGAGATAGGCGAGCTGAGCGGCTTCACTTCCATCATCAACCTCATGGAGATAATCTTTGTTCTCAGGCGGAAGAAGAGATGGAAGGATGAGAAAATAATCTCCACGATAGGCAGAATTCGAGAGATACCAAACTTCAGCGTGCTCATACCGACAGAGGCCGACATGATCTCGGCATACAGTATTCAGACCGCTTTTGCCCTAGATCCTTTCAACAGCATTTACTATTCGATATCTAGAAGGAGGATCGATTATATCATCTCAAGGGATTCAGATTTTATATCAATAGTGAACACCGCAGAAAAGAAACCAGTGGCATTTACGCCCGAAAGATTCTTAAAAGATGTGATGAAACAAAGTTGACTTCTTCTCAAAGTATCGGAGCGCCTCCTTCATGCAACTTTTTGTCTCATACTCTCAGTTGTATATTATTTTTTATGGGTCTGTCTGTTAGAGAAGCCATTTTAGTGGTATGTCCTGATATGTGCCATCAGGCAGCGTTCTCCTAATCGTTATTGGGAGAACCCCACGCTTCAATTCCTCCAACGCTATATCGATAGGATTTGATAACTTTCCGGGAGGCTTTATTAGGAGAGGGGCGCCCATAGCTATTTGGAGGGCTCTCGCCCCGACTATTCGAGCCTTCTCAAATCTAGTGAGACGCGGGGGGCCTATTTGGATCTTCTTTGAATCCGTCTCAAAATTCTTAGATGACATTTATACATGCCTTTTTAAATTTTTGTAAATTAAACTTTTGGGGGGAATCAGCCTACTAAGACTTTCATCCTGCCACAATACCTTTAGAATCCTCCGCCCCTTTTAATGCAACACTAAAAAATCTAATATAAATATAAATTTTACTAAAAATTTTGTTCTTTTAGCACTATTCATGGAACCTTCTAGTGGAAAGTAAGATTTAATATTTGTTCTGAACATGCATTTTTGGGATTGATATGGCGCAGGAAGATCTGCAGTTGATGGATACGGTCATCTTATATGATAGGGATTTTGGAGTATCGATCTTTCGGAACTTTAGGGGATATGACAGCCTCTTAGATGATGCTGAGTGGTTGCTTGAGAGAACGACTAGTAAGTCTCAGGGTTTTTTAATGCGGGTTGTGATTAAGGATGGAGCTAGGGGATTATGGATCGGCGAGTATCTTCAAGGGAGGAATCAGATCTGCAGGCAGGAGCTCATATTTGGGGATTCCGCAGAGGAAATCGCAGAATTATTTATAGATTATGCGGAGGGAAGGATCCCTGAGGGAGACTTCTTAGATAAGGTTAAGATCGATAATTTGAGGAGACACCTGAAGAGCAGGATAATTCGAGACTTCAAATACTACGGGTGCCCCTCTGATCGCTTCTTATATGAGTGCCCACATGTCAATAAGATCTACATACGATTGGTTAGGAAATATGGCAGAGGAGTGAAGGTTCCATATTCCCTGATCGTGAAGGAGATCAGACTTGAGGAGAGATGCAACGATGCAATACTTTGTCCTTTGGCGGATTCAAATGCTCTCGAGAGGATCCTAAACTTGAATAGGGCACTCAAGACAAGGGGAATTGGGGAGATAAGATTCGTCTCCCCTGATTTCATAGAGATCCATTAATGCTTCATCTCATCCGATCTGTTCGTGATCCTCTTCATTCTCTTTCTCGCTTCTAGTAGCGTATGAATTATCTTCTGCCAGTGACTTCCATGCCAGTATATCTGTCCGCAACGGGGACATTCCCAAAACTCATCGTATGATCTAAAAGTCCCAGGCGGAACCTTACCTTTTACCTTATCTTTGGATATAGACCTTATCTTAGCGTTACACTTTGGGCAGCGGGAGTTATCCACGTTTATCTGGAGGTTTAAATTGAAGCGTCTGCCCACCTCAGCCAGTTTTTCAACCTCATCGCTTCCCCTAACGAGGAATGCCTCTGCGCCCCTATGTAGTGCCCTCCGAAAGAGCTCAACATCTCGAGTCAAGAGAATGCGATTCTCCTCTATTGAGATGTTAATCAATTCTTCATCGTCCAGATCATTAAAGTATTTGACATCGCAGCCTATCATTCTAAGCCAGCGGGTAAGCTTTCCAAGCATTCCATCAGCTAGGAACTTCAAGATGACCATCCCTAACTGAGGATCTTTCCGCCTCCCGGCTTCCCAACGATCTCGTTCATATCCATCACCAATTCTCCATTAACGAAAGTTTTAACCACTCTTCCCCGAACTATCCTATCTTTGAAAGGTGAAAATTTGGCTTTCGAATGGAAGCTCGATGGGTCTATCCTCCACTTCTCTTTCATGTCAACTATGATGAAATCGGCGAGGCACCCCTCCTTAATCGATCCCCTCTCCTGGATCCTGAAGATCTCAGCTGGTCTCTCAGACATTAACCTTACGAGACTTCGGAGGGATATGTTTCCCTCATTGACTTGCGTTAGCATCAGCGGAAGCATCGTTTCTAATCCGGGAAATCCGGGAGCTACATCCCATACTGAATCCCTCATCTTCTCGCTTATGGCGTGGGGAGCGTGATCCGACGCTATTATATCGACTACCCCACTCTTCACTCCAATCCAGAGAGACCTCTGATCATGCTTGGATCTCAGGGGCGGAACGGTCAGCGCTATGAATCCACATCGATCAATCTCATCCGAGGAGAGGAAGAGATGATGAGGGGTGGCCTCGCATGTAATTTTTATGCCATCCCTCTTAGCCGAGGATATAGCATCCAAGGATGATCCAGCACTTACATGGCATATATGGATCTGAGCTCCACTAATCCTAGAGAGCTCTATGACATTTCTTATAGCCTTAACTTCTGAGCGGATTGAGTGTGCCTCCAAGAATGCCCTCACATCATTTCTTCCCCTTCTCTTCAGCTCCTCAAATTTAGACTCGAAGAGAAATTTATCCTCAGCGTGGATCAATATGGGCGTTCTGATCTTGGCTGCCATCTGGAAGTATCTGAGCAGCGCCTCCTCATCTCCGGGATCAGCTCCTCCAATCTTCTTCCAGAGGAAGATCTTGAATCCCTTAGCGCCGAATTTAATGATATCATACATCTCCTCCGGATTCTCGGGGAGAGCCGAGTAAAAGGCGACGTTAACGATAGATTTTTCCTCAGCGATCTTGATCCTTCCCCTCAAAGCCTCAACGCTCATGGTGACTGGAATGTTATTCGGCATGTCTATAACCGTCGTTACGCCCCCCGAAGCAGCAGCGCATGTCCCAGTATAGAAGTCCTCCTTATATTCAAGACCCTGATCTCTCAGATGGACATGCGCATCTATAACTCCGGGGAGGATTATATTTCCCTTCGCATTTATGGTTTTTGAGGCTGACGGAAGATTCGTCTCCTTCGCTATTTTGAAGAACCGTTGATCATCGACTGCTAGGCCTGCCTCGACTATCCCGCCCGGCAAGTATATCTTAGCATTCTTTATGGCTAGATCTACGGCCATACGCTTTGCCCAGAAAGACTCTTTAAGGGAAGATTATAAATGAGAACCTTAAAAGTCTTTAATTTTGAATTTGACATTCATCACAATTCGGTCTTTCTCAGTTCCCTGCATTCCTCGCAGAGGAAGCTCCCCTCAACCTCCCTTAGGTCATCAGACCACTCTCCGCAATTATCACAATATCCCGCTGATGAAACACTCTCCATCTCCTCTAAAGTCTGATTTTCTATTCTAGCCTTCTCCTGAATTATCTCTATCAGCTCTGGAGTAACGGCGAGGATGTCCTTGCTTGATATTATCCCGACAAGCCTTCCCTTATACATCACTCCAAGCCTACGAATATTCAGTCTGCTCATCTCCCTAGCAGCGTCACTTATAGTCTTCTCCGAGTCTATAGTAATCAGCGGTGTGCTCATGATCTCCTTTGCCCTAATCTTTCCCGGCTGCATATCCTTCGCAACCACCCTCTCAACGATGTCCCGCTCGGTTATTATGCCAATAGGCCTCCCAGTCTTATCGCTGATGATTATACAGCCTATACCATGTCTCTCCATGAGCTTCGCAACCTCATTTATTGGAGTATCATCAGTGGCCGTCACGACAGGACTGCTCATAACATCCTTAACTAGCATCCGAGATCTGATCTCCATGACATCCACGACCATCAAACAGAGACAATCAATCAACAGATATATAACGCCTATTTTAATCTTTTGCGTTATAACGAATCGCTGGATGAGATGGACTTAATCATCAATACTTCAAATACTACGGCAGCCTTAGCTTATGAGACTGTGGTAAAGCATCTAATATAGATAGTTGAATTTTCACTGAGGGGGATCACTGAATAATACAGTTATGACCAGCACGCTTATCTTTGGAGAAAATCTATACGAGAGCACGCATCATTTACTTGGCAGTGTGGAAATTAGATGTAGTGAAGCCCTTCTTCTTTTGCTATTCTCTCCAGATATAGAACTGTAATTTTAGCGATTATCGCCAAGATTATCAATTGGGCGAGGAGGACTTCCCATTCATTGATTATGGGCATTATCGTATTTGTGTTCATCACGTAGTGCCTTAAGAGATCTATTCCAAACGTGATCGGCAGGCAGTATCCTAGGAGCCGCAATGGGATGGGCAGGAGCTGAACTGGAATGAACATCCCAGTTAGCATTTGAAAAGCAAAGTTAATGAAGCTGAAGACCGCCGATATTTCTTTATATTTAAGTACTAGAGAAGCGAACATTACGCCTAGCTGGGCTAACGAGGCTACTGAGATTACACTAGCCACTAGCCCTAATAGGAGTCCAAGCGGAGTTAACGTCTCCATCGTAAAGTACAGTCCGACGAGGAACATCGGTAAAAAGAAGAGCGTATTTCGAAAAAGAGATGCTGCTATGTTGCTGAGGATATAGAAGTACCTTGAGAATGGACATGTGAATGTATAATCGATCTGTCCAGAGCTGAGTTCGCCTTGAAGCATGCCCGGCGCTCCCCATAAAGCTATTCCCGTCCAAGCCTGATAGCTCACGCCGAAAATCAAAAATGCTATCGAATTGGTTGAGCCAACAGTGCTTCCAAATAGATTTTTATCGAATGCAACTACGAATATGAGCATGCCGAAGCCCCAAAGCGCACTTGATAGAATATCGAATATGAAGTTCACCTTGTATCGAGTTGATGTTAAGAGTTCCCGCCAAACAGACATATAGAATAGCCTCAGAAGATTAGGCATCTTCATCCTCCCCTCCCCTATAATTCTTGACGAAGGAGACGAAAGCATCTTCCAAGGAAGGCTCAACAATTCTAACCGGTGCCCTTAAACCCGCATGCTTCAGCACATTCACGACATCAGGAAGAATATTGAATGCATCTTCACAGTTCAGCCTTATTGACCGCCCATGAGTTATTTTGTTGACGCCTGGAAGATCTAAGAGGCTTAATTCTATAGGTTTTGGAATATTATTTAGCGCGATCTCAATCGTTTCCTTAACGGTTGTGCGGCGCTTAAACTCTTTTGGTGTGCCTATGAAGATTATTTTGCCATGATTGATTAGAGCCAGACGGTCACATACCTCCTCCGCCTCCAGCATGTTATGTGTTGTTAGACATATAGTCGTCATGTTTTCATGAGCGTAATCCCTCAGGAAGAACCTAACTCTACGGGCTGTAAGGGGATCCAAACTTTTAGAAGGTTCGTCGAGAAAGCAGATCTCAGGGTCATGCAATAAGGCTCTCATAACTATCACAAGCTGCTTTTCTCCCCGGGATAGGGCTATGAAGTACTTATCCAATCGATCAGTGAAGCCAACTGCCTCCGCAATCTCCTTAATCCTTCTCTTAACAACATCTCGTGGGACATCGCGGAGTGCATGGGCAAAATAATAGAGATTCTCCCAAGCCGTCAATCTGAAGTAGGCAGATCTTACCGAGTCTTGACCCGCATATCCTATTATCCGACGAACCTTATCTTCTTCCTTATCAACGTCATATCCACCGACTGTGGCTCGGCCTCCAATTGCCTTCAACAGGGTCGCCAAGATCTTTACAAGCGTCGTTTTTCCAGCGCCATTCG
>QMXE01000011.1 GCA_003661975.1 Candidatus Bathyarchaeota archaeon | reverse complement strand
GTTGCAAATAGGGAGAAAGTTAGAAGATCCGTGAAGCTTCTCGAGGATCTTAATGTTCCAATAGCTGTTGACTCTATTATTCCAAGCGAGATAATCGCTGGCGTTGAGGCTGGAGCCAGCATGATCATGAGCCTTGAAGCGGGGAACATAATGAAGGTTGCAGATAAAGTCAAGCATACACCAGCCGTCATAATTCCATACGATTCAAGGATGGATTACGCCGCAAGGACCGTCGAGGATAAGCTGAGGCTTCTTGAGAGGAATATAGAATCTGCGCAGAGGCATGGAGTTAAGAACTTAATTGCCGATCCAGTATTGGAGCCGATTGACCCATCCGGTTCAGCTGGGACATTCCAGTCTCTAATGGCATATCATGGACTTAAGCATAAAATGCCCGATGTCCCGTTGCTGATGGGACTCTGCAATGTCTCTGAGTTGATCGATGTAGACTCGCATGGTGTAAATGCCACTCTGACTATGTTGGCGGCTGAGATCGGCGTTAGCCTATTACTCGTAGTTGAGAGAAGCATAAAGACCATAAGATCCACGGCTGAGGCGAAGATAGCCGCTCAAATGGTTGCCATCGCATACAAGAAGGAAGCTCCACCTAAGGATCTCGGTCTTAACCTGCTGATCCTCAAGGATAAGAGGAAGGTTGAGACGAGGCTAGATCTAAGCGATTCAACAATAATCGAGGCGTCAAGGAGCGATGGAGGCTACGTTCAGGATCCAATGGGCTTCTATACGATTAAAGTGAACCATGAGGAGGGGGTCATAGAAGCCCTTTATAAGGGATGTAAGGGCAAGATCCTGATTAAAGGTGAAACTGCAAGATCCATTTATGGGGAGATTCTCAAGAGAGGGCTGATATCTGAACTTTCACATGCATTCTATCTAGGCGTTGAGCTTGGTAGGGCTGAAGAGGCACTTAGGATAGGAAAAAACTACGTGCAGGAAGAGAAACTCCTCGAATTGCCCAAACCGATTAATATGAAGTGAGGGTCCATGCTAATACAGGTTGAGTCCTCTGCAAGGCTCCACTTAGGCTTTTACACGATATTATCAGATGAGGTGGCCTATGGAAGCATTGGATTGGCAATTGATAATCCTAAGGTTATAGTTAACGTGAAGAGGTCGGAGAGGACCGAGATAAGGGACCTAACTGAGACGGGAGCTAAACGAGACGTCGAGGAGGTCGCTAAACTGCTTGGTTTAACTGGGGAGATCGAAATCTTAAGCGGAATACCTAGACATGTTGGTTTAGGATCAACGACGCAGCTGAAGCTGAGCATCGCGTATGCATTAACGAGAGTTTACGGATTGAAGCATAGCATTCTAAAATTAGCCTTCCTTACTGGTAGGGGAATCGTGTCCGGTATTGGTATTGCCTCATTTAGGCATGGAGGCTTCATACTAGACAGCGGCCGATCCCCCATAGGAAATAAGATCCATAAGCCCAGAAGTCCAAGGGAGATCCCCCGAGCAATGCTTAGAATGGCGATTCCCAAAAGCTGGCGTTTCATAGTTGCTATTCCAAAGGGGATACGTGGACTCGACGAGCGGCAGGAAACTCCAATCCTTGAGGCTCCGACTTCCAAAGGCCGCATAGAACATGAACTGCACGATACTGTGCTCTTACATATGCTGCCGGCATTAGCCCGCGGAGATGCGAGGAGCTTCGGAAAGGCCTTAACGAAGCTTCAGCTTCTAGTCGGCGAATACTTCTCAAGTTTTCAGGACGGTAAGTTCTGTTGCTGGGAGACTGAAGAGCTCGTTAAAAGCCTAATTGAGGGCGGAGCATATGGTGCGGGTCAAAGTAGCTGGGGACCCACTGCATATGGCATAACTGAGGGAGCGAAGAAAGCCAAGGGGCTGCTTGATTACATGATTAAATCATCTGATAAGATAGGAATAGAATCTGAGATATTTATTGCGAAGCCGCGTAATAGAGGATTCACACATAAGATAATCGAGACCTAGCGGTCCCCAGGATATTCAGCAACAACATAACTTCTAACTCCCTCGTATAGTTTAACCCTCACCTTAACTCCAAGCCTTTTATGAAGATTCTTGGCGATATCTAATGCTATATACTCGGTTGTCGCCTCCGGATAATCGATCACCTTAACGTCCACCTTGAATGGTCCGGAAAAGTTAATTGAGTCGCAATCCCGTTTAGGAACAATAATTTTATGGTCATAATCTTCTAGGACGCGATTGATTATTTTCTTTAGTAGTGTGAAGTCGATCACCATCCCGGATTTCGGGTCGATCTCTCCCTCCACCTCAACGTCCAGCCTGAATGTGTGACCATGTAGATTCAGGCATTTCCCAGATGAACCCCTAGTGTAATGGCCCGAATCAAACGTGAAGCCTTCAATACCTATCTTCATGGCGTACACCACGCATCTATTAGCCGGAAATCTTAAAAAAGGATCCTCTTTCAGCAGAAATGATGGATTAGAGATGAGGGCTTTAGGAATAGATCCCGGCACCAAGAGCTTTGATCTTGCAGTTATCGAGGATAAAAGTGTGGTTTGGGAGAAGAGCATAGATACGCTGAGGGTCGCTGAGGACCCCGGATCCTTAATTAAAGCGATAGAAGAGGCTGGGGAAGTTGATATAATCGCCGGACCATCTGGCTACGGAGTTCCAGTGACATTCAACCATGAAATCATGGATCCTCACAGGTTTGCATTAGAGGTCCTACTTCTAACTCGAGAGGAGGATCTGAAGATCGGAGTCGATAAGGGCGAGATCGGCATACGCGTATATGAGGCCATAACGAAGGTTGTTACTGAACTTCATAAGAGAGGTCTACCGGTCTGTTATATTCCATCATGCATATTATTGCCCACGATTCCCCCCTATAGGAAGATCAACAAGGTGGATATGGGAACTGCTGATAAGATGGCCATAGCCGCCCTAGGAATTCACGAGCAATCAGTAAGATTGGACATAAACTATGATGAGACTAGATTCATACTTGTCGAGTTAGGATTTGGATATGACGCGGCCATAGCCGTTGAGGGCGGCGTAATAGTTGATGGACTAGGCGGAACATTAGTTCATACAGGATTCTTAACGACCGGTCCTATTGATGGTGAGGCGGCTGTTTTGGGGCGTGAATGGATCAGAAGCGATGTATTCCATGGCGGGGCCTCCGATATATGCGGCGCAAGTAGTCTCGATGAGGCTCTTGATGGCTACGAGAAAGGCGATGAACCTTATGTGCTAGCCATAGAGTCTATGCTCGATGGGATTGAGAAGGCTGTTAGAAGCCTAACATCATCGGTTAAGAAGCCGCGGGAGATAATTCTCTCCGGAAGATACTCTAGAAATCCTAGGTTTAGGATGCTGGTTCAGAAGAGACTTCGGGATATTGCTCCAGTAAGAGTCATAGGTATGCTTCCAGGAGCGAGGATATCAAAGGAGGCGGCTCAGGGATATGGGATAGTCGCCGATGGGATTGCCGGCGGAGAATTCAAAGACCTAATCAGACACATGCAATTAATGGATGCTAAGGGCACGGTTCTCAGCTGGGTTTTCCATCCTAGATTGAGAGATGCAAAGGAGAGGTTGATAAACGCATACATTAGCAGCGTGAAGAATCCAAGGATCTAAATCCAAGAATATCCTCGATCTTACTGATCATTTCATCAAGGCTGGTCACGACATGTAATCCGCTGATTCCCTTCAGCTTTGATATGTTCTCTAAATCTATTGGATTTGGGGCTACTTCCTTTTCCTCCCAGCAACTTATCGCTCCAGCTTCACATGAATCCTCGCATATACCGCATCCCCTGCATCTGTTATAGTCTATCTTCACTTCTTTGCTTGGAAGGATACGTATCGCCCCATGGGGGCATGCATTTACGCAGAGGAGGCAATACGTGCATTTCTCGCTATTAATGATGCATGGAAGCGTGGTAGATGGGTTTTCAGCGTGATCTACTGGGAAGATTATGAGGGGCGTTCTGGATTTAATTGCTTGGCTGGCTGAGATCGTGGGGAGGGTATCTGCTATTCCAGCGGCGATCTTCGCTATGGTATTCGATGATGCTGGGGCTATCACGACTAGACTGTAACGGTTTAGGCTGATCCTCCCGCCAAGTGGAACTCCATCCTCAGTTATTCCGCTCCACGAGGCATCCCTGTATATCCCTCCGTATCTGCCTCCAGAAGAGACTTCTTTGAGCCTATCAAGTATGCCGTAGATCCTAGCGACCTCCTCTCCAGCCCTCGATAGAGCCACTCCAATCTCTACATCAGATCGTCTACTCCTAAACTCTCTGAAGGCCTGAAATATTCTGCGCAATTGACCTCCAGCGCCAGTGATGCACCATAAAATCCTACTCAAGGATCACATCCTCCAATCATTCGGCTTAAAACCCTAATATTCACTCTTTTAACTCCCGGAGGGACAATCTCAGATAACGTGTATATCTCAGCATTAAAGCATATTGAGAGCCAAGATACAAGATCATAGGCTACCTTAAGCTTTTTCAATTTATCCCCCCAAGCCGGAGCATCGTTCCTCAACCAAGGCTTGGATCTCCTGCCAATAATATCCCCAAAGTCCATTCCAACGAGAACTATGGGCTTAGCCCCATAATTATGTGCCAAGAAGACTGCTCTATCACCGTCGGTGAATCCTCCGAAATTCTGGAGTGGAGGCAAAGGCTCAACCTGAGTTGTTCCAATGATCAGCCTTGTCTCAGAAATTATACGCTTCATGTAGAGTCTCATCTTATCCATGTTATCCCCGTGAGCGTGAATCACCAGTATCGAGCCGTTCGCGGCGGCATGAAGTAAAGAATCTAGATCCCCATCGAGGTCCGTAACGATTATGTGCGGGATCTTCTCCTTCTCAGTCAAGGCTTGGGTAGCTCCATCAGCGGAGATCAGCGTAAATTTATCTTGGAATCCCGGAAGAGCATCCATCAATTCATCTATGGTTTCATCTAAGCTCGGACCGGCGCCGAAGATCATGGCTGGTCTCTCAAATAATAGCCTTCTGAGATCATCCAGTGGAGGATCTATGTGAGTGGCACTAAGTGTCTCCGAGAGCATCCTCGTCGCTTCTCTATCACGCTCAATACTATAGCCCATAAACTTTGATATGGCAGAATACTTTTCAAGCCATACTCTAATGGGGATCAAGAGAGACACACTCAAGACATAATTGTGAACGCTAAAAACTAATTTTTTTCTGCTGATAGAACATTCATGGCATATCCACGCCGAGGCTTATATATGCTGACTCATTAGAACAAGATTGATCACACATGGAGATCCTAACACAGATCAAAAATCTCGGTTTTTCAGAACACACATACAGCGAGGTCATCTTGTCGATCAGGCATAAAGATAAAGTTAATGTCGCTCCCATGGGAGTTTTGCTCGGCGAGGATGAGAATCTACACTTGAGGGTCTATAAGGGCCAAAGGACATGCAGAATGATAATGGATGGGGCTGAGGACTGCATTCTGAACATAACAGATGATCCAAGGGTCTTTTATGACGCTGTCTTCAGGAAGGATCAAATAGCATACTGCCCATCCGAGAAGGTATCATCTCCAAGAATATGCGGCTGCAATGCATACATTGAATGCATAATCACCAATAGATCAGAACGTGAAGAGCTCATTGAAGTCTCCCTAAAACCCATATTCATAAGCGTCCTTAAGAATCCAGTAATCGCCTATCACAGAGCCGAACCTGCTCTAATCGAAGCCCTAATATGCTATACAAAACTTTTACATTTCAGAAAATCAGATAGGAGAGCGGCCGGGGAGCTTAGGGAGAGAATGCAAATATTCAGGGATATAGTCTATCATAGCACGAGAAACCGCGATCTCAGAATGATGATCACAGAAATACTCGAGAGGGCACGTCGATGCTGAATGATCTCATTGGAAGATCAATGAAGCCCACTCTTAGCCTTAAGGATCTAGTCGAGCACGTAAGGTTCTCAGCTCAGCTCGCAGCTGCATTGGAGGTAAGTGCATGGCCAAAGCCAGGAAACGTTCATAGGACAATAGATCATTCAGATGCACGCTACGAGCAGTTCTTGGCTGGTTCAATAGCCTTAGGCAGGCCTGTTGGAGACGCCGCCCTTAAAGGTTATAGGGCGGGTAAAGGTGAATTAGAAGTCTCAAAGGTAGGTATTGGTAAGCTCGTGAAACAAGCGGTTCAGGCGGTCTCAGATTCTCATTTGGGCGGAAATACACATTTGGGCATATGCCTCCTTTTCATTCCCCTCGCAGCCTCAGCCTCAAAGACCTACGCTGAAGAATACAGCTTCTCAATGGCTGATCTGAGAAGAAACATTGATGAGATCATGAAATTGACAACGCCGCTTGACACGGTTGAAGTTTACGAGGCAATAGTCCTTGCGGGATCAATGCGTGGATTGGGTAGGCTGAAGGGTGGAGAAACACCGGATCTTTATGATAAGCATGCCAAAATGAAGATTTTGAAGAGGGGAGTATCGCTCTTCGATGCTATGAAGGAATCATCATCCTACGATACCGTCGCAAGAGAACTGGTAACCGGAATGGAGGTTTCATTCAATATTGGACTAAAGGAGCTGATTGAGACCTTCAATCGGACAGGCGACATAAACGTAGCAGTAGTTCACACGTTCCTAAAGATATTATCGCTCATTCCAGATACTCTTATCGCGAGGAAGGTCGGCCTAAAAGTAGTTGATGATGTGAGGGATGCCGTTAAGATCGGATTGAAGGAAACAAGATGGATATGTGAGATGGCTAAGAGATGCCTAAGTCTGGGAGGGTTAACAACACATGAAGGGGAGCAACTAATATGGGAATTCGATAGGAGACTTCAGAGCTTAGGCAGAGACTATAATCCTGGAACAACGGCTGATCTAACCGCAAGTTCCCTAATGATAGCCCTACTATTAGGCCTAAGGTTCTAGTGATCCAGAATGATGAGTATTAGAGCTCGTGAGGGAGACTTCATAGAGACCATTGAGGGATTGATCTTCGACGTTAAGGGGTTAGTTCATCCTCCAGATAGAATAATCGCGTATCTACGTTACATTCCAGATCCAAGCGGAGATAGGCTTAGAGGAGGCATGGCCTACAGGAAGGTATATTCGCTTGATGAGAGGGAGGATATCCTCAGAAGATATTATCCGCAGTACATATACTTTGATCGGATCTTCGGAATGGAGATGCAGGGGATCCCGAAGGAGAGGATCCGGAAAGTTTACAGGCCGCAAGAGGCTCTCCAAGCCCTAATGGAGAAGTCCATTCTAAGCGATCTGGAAAGAAGCGCAGTTAATCTCATTCGAATACTCCATGAATCATCTAATGTTAGGATCGGGAGTATGGGGATTTCAGGCTCTATTATGGCCGGTCTTCACACAGAGAAATCGGATATCGATATAATAGTCTATGGTAGGAAAAACTGCATATCAGTATATTCATCCTTAAAGACTCTGATGGAGAGGCCTAACGGGCAGATCTCAAGGTACGACATGGCCGATTTAAGGAGGCTCTACGAGTTTCGCTCAAAAGATACGTCAATGCCCTATGAAGATTTCGTTAGGATCGAACGGAGGAAGCACATGCAAGGGAAGTTCATGCGGCGGGATTTCTTCGTGAGATTCATACTCGATTGGAGTGAAGTTGACGAGGAATACGGTGACAGAACCTATTCCCCAATAGGATATGCGAGGATAAAGGCCACGGTCACGGATGATTCAGAGGCTATATTCACGCCATGCAGATACCCTATTGAAGATGTAGATTTTCTCGAAGGAATGAAGATTCCTTCATTGAGGGAGATCGTATCCTTTAGAGGGAGATTCTGCGAGCAGGCTAAAAGGGGTGAGGTTATCATAGCTCAGGGAAAGATCGAGAAGGTCACTGAAATGGATGGAACCGAATATTTCAGGATGATCCTAGGCAGTAAACCCTCAGACTTTATGATTAGCAGATCAGTCCATTAGCGGCTTTATATAATCTCTTCCCTCAGCCTCCCTTGAGCCTATAAGGACGCGATGATACTGCTCTCCACTTCTCAGATCGAGGACTTCTTCGAGTTTCCCATATGCCAGTATCCTCTCGCCCTTCGCAGCTAGGCCGCCATAAAGCCCCTCATAAGTTGTTACCTCCAAAATGTCCTTGATCATCGGCCCATCTATCACTTTTACATTCTCAACTCTGTATGTAGAGGGGAGAAAGTCCGCTTCTGAATCATCCGAGACCGTCGCCTCGATCTTGATTAACCCCTTAGGCTTAAAGATTCTATCTCCATATCTCTCATTAACCTCATCTTCCAATCTTACAGGATGAATGGAGAATAATGTTCCCTTATAGACTCCGCGGTTCCATCTTCTCCTCAGAATCTCAGCCGCTTCCCTGTAAGTCAATGGATACATTTCAGCCTTACTTAGACACCACTCATGAGATTCTTTCCTGTTAAATCTTCGAATCGGAAGGTCTGAACTTTCATAAGCCTGCTTAAGGGCTTCCCTTACAGATATGCTATTCTTCCTTCCATAAACCACCAAGTCTATGTCCGAAAATTCCCTATGAATGTCTATTAGGATCGAGCCTGTTACTCCAAAGGATCCCATTGGAACTTTGCTCATATCTGAGATTAAATGGGCCAGCTCAACAGTTTTCCTTTGAAGTTCATCCAGTCTCTCCGCTCTAGTAAGTCTTAATAATTTCTCCTCTGGTCTATAGTGCATGGAGATCCTACTCGTCGGCACCGCCGACATTTCGATTCCCATAACCGGCGAGTAAAAGAGGTATTCCGGACGGTTCTCTCTCAAGAATTTAAATGTCCTCATAAGGTCCTGCATCGTATAATTCGGCAGGATCCTCCTCATCCTCCTATTCTCACTACCCCATCTTCCAGATGGATCTGGAATATACTTGAGGTATGATATGACGCGATCATCCGGATGGACTGAGCCTAGCACGCAGAAGAAGAATCCCTCCGGAGTCCTTAGGTAGTCCCTATCCCTAAATTCGCGCATAGAGATCACCTAAATTCTAAATGCGGCATCGAAGCCGCTTCACTTTAATGCATGACCGCCAGATTTTTATCCCTTCCGCTTAAACTCTACGAAATTTTAAATTTGATGAGGAATACTGAAAGGTTGAGAGGTTGATTCCAGTTGATGAGGCTTAAGGCTAGGATTTTAGGCTTAGAGGCCGGTGGAAAGTTTGTTGCAGTTCTCAATAAGGAAGATGCTGAGGATATAGGAGTCTCAAGTCTTGAAAGGATCAGGGTGACGAAGGGTAACAGAGAATGTATCGCGATAGTTAATACAACAACTAAGCTCATTGAAAGGGGAATGATAGGAGTATATGAGGAAGTCAGAACTGCCCTAGACTTAAAGGGTGAAGAGGAGGTTAAGGTTGAGATAGCTCCTCCACCAAGATCCGTCTATTTCATCAGAAATAAGCTGAGGCAGAGAAAGCTGACGTACGCGGAGATCCGTGAGATCATAGAGGATATGGTCAGAGGGAACCTGAGCGAGATTGAGATAGCCTCCTTTGTAACGGCACTCCATATTTATGGATTAGACTTGGATGAGGCTACGAGCCTATCACGCGCAATGGTTGAAACCGGAAATACCCTTGAGATAGATAGACATCCAATAGTTGATAAGCATTCGATCGGCGGGGTTCCAGGAGATAAGACCACGCTTCTCGTAGTTCCAATAGTTGCGGCGGCAGGCCTTGTAATACCGAAATCCTCCTCGAGAGCAATAACCTCAGCGGCAGGCTCGGCTGATAGGATGGAGGTTCTCATGCCTGTAGATTTAAGCATCGATGAGATGAAGAGCGTGGTTGAAAAGACGAATGGATGCATGGTCTGGGGAGGCTCCCTAAACCTAGCGCCAGCAGATGATATGTTTGTTAGGATCGAGCATCCACTCTCGATAGATCCGCTTCTTCTCCCCTCAATCATGAGTAAGAAGAAGGCCGTCAATGCTGATCTTCTCGTTCTGGATATTCCAACTGGAAGGGGAACGAAAGTTAAGACGATCGGGGATGCCGAGCTGCTGGCAAAGGACTTCATGGAGCTAGGTCGAAGATTAGGCATGAAGGTGCAGTGCGCGATAACTTATGGAGAGCAGCCGGTTGGATACGCTATAGGCCCCGCCTTAGAGGCCCGTGAGGCTTTAAGCGTGCTCATGAGGGAGGCTCATGTTCCAGACCTTATAGATAAGGCGACGGATATCGCTGGTATGCTATTTGAGATGAGCGGAAAGAAAAATGGAAAGAGCCTTGCAGTTGAGATTTTAAGGTCTGGGAGGGCTGAGGAGAAGATTCGGGAGATAATCGCTGCCCAGGGAGGCAATCCCAAAATAAAGCCGGAAGATATATTCGTTGGCGAGGAGAGATATACTATTCGCTCGACGAGAAGCGGCTATCTCCTCTGGATAAATAATACGTCACTGGTTGAGATTGCGAGGCTCGCTGGCGCTCCGAAGGATAAGGGGGCCGGGGTGCGTCTATACAAGAAGATTGGCGATCCGGTGAAGAAGGGTGAGCCTCTATTTACAATCTACGCTGAGAAGGATGTTAAGTTGCAGAGAGCGATAGATAGACTTGAGGAGTCCTATGTTCTTGGGGTTGGAGAGAGGATGGAGATGTTGATTCATGAAGTGAGGGAACTGCCGGTTCCGAGGAAGGCGTTTATGCTGGAAAGGTAAACATCTCCCAATAATTTAATCGTTAAGGTCGCTAAGGATCTCACCTAAGATCCCGCTTGTGATCATTCCTTAAGCTCAACTAAATTTCCATATCCAACCTTACGAACGCTAACTATTCCCTCTCTCTCAAGTCTCCTAACAAGTCTCCAGAGAGATGTTCTTGGAATCTTAGGAAATCTCCTCCTAATCTCAGATTCGAAGGCTCTTCCTCCGTTCTCAGCGATAAACAATAATACTTCCTTCTCTTCCTGCCTCAAATACGGATGTCTCTTAAATATCCTATTGATGCTCGGCTTTCTCCTCCATTTGATGAGTATAATCGAGAACGTTAAGGCAGCGGCGAATAGAACGAGAAGAAAAATCAGATGCGTAGGGAAGACTAAAGTCTCTCTAACTACAAACTTCCCTCTTAATCCAGCGATCTCAACGATGTATGTTCCGGGTTTATCTCTTGAGATCGTAAAGTTGATCCTGACGGATTCTCCCCTATCAAGCATGATAGTCCTCCTATCCTCAACTGAGCCATTAACCTCCAAAACTACATCATAGAAGCCACTCTCCTCTCCAACATTCATGACTAAGACTGAGACTGTTACGGCTTCTCCGGATCTAACGAACTCTGGGCTTACCCTTAGATCCGCGACTCTAAAGTTGAACAGTTGAATTATTGGAAAAATATAGCTGATCTCCCATTCTCCTGGAAATAGACTTAACACTATTCTCTTATCTTCGATATTTATGGATGATGGGGCATCGCTTAAGAATATTACCTCAGCATTCTCTGGGAGCTTAACAGTCACATTATATGGGCTCTTAAAGAATATGGTCCAAACCCCAGTCTTCATGCTCGTTAATTGCTTCGTGTCATACTCCAAGGTTACCTCAGTAGCCCCTAGAGTGAAGATCGTGATGTTTGACCCATTTATCTCATAATCGAGAACACTTCCATTCTCGTCGATCGCAAGGACATTATAGGCTGATCCGGATAGGATGGGAAGGGTAATGTCCGGAATGGTCTCATTGACCCTTATGTCCTGAAGGATATGAACGATTCCATCCCTATAGACTGTAAGAATAACTGATTCCACGTGAAAGCCCATGTTCTCAGATGTGATCTCCTGAGGCTTCGAGAATATTATCAAGATCATTGAGAGAACGATTAGAGCCCCGTGAACTTTTAGCAGCGAAATTCCCTCCAGTCACTTAACGTCGCATAAACGTTTATGTTGGAACATAATATTATCTAGTAACTCCGCAGCGAATTAGCGGTATAAGAACTATCTCATCTCCAGACTTTACTTCAGTCTCTAATCCATTGAGTGCGCTGATATCCCTGCCATTAACGATTATGACGGCGTTCGGAAGTGGGCTTTCAAGATCCGGATCGATTAATGCTCTTCGGAGATCCTCGGATGAATCTGCCAGCCTCCAGATAATATCCTTCAGCCGAACTTTACCTTCAATCTCAACATGCTCGCTGCTGGCTCCATAGGCCTCCTTAAAGACTCCGAGAAGCCTTATCTTAATGGTTCCACGGGCCATATCTGATCAAGAAGAATTTGTATCCGATGCATTTTTAACTTTCCCTATGCGGGTTAAAACTTTAATTACGGATCTCTATGTTACTTGGATTGGGATGCATTCTTTGATTTGCGGGAGGAAACCAGCCGAATCGGAGGCTATAATCCTCAGTTTCTCAGAGATCCTAAAGTTGAAGGATCTAAAGGGAGTATATACGCTTGTAATACTCGTGAAATCGACGTTCCCATTAAGGATTGGAGGTCTCGGCGAATGGCTGATTAAAAGGGGAATTTATACATATACTGGCTCGGCTCTTGGAAGAGGTTCAACAGACTTGGCTGGTAGGATATCTAGACATCTACGAATGAACAAGAGGAGAAAATGGCACATAGATTATCTATTATGCAGTGGTAAGGCTAGTATTGAAGCCGCTCTAATGTTCATCACCGAGGATAGAATGGAATGCAACGTAAATCAGCATCTGATAAAAAGCCTTAACCCGACAATTCCAATTCCAAATTTCGGCTCTTCAGACTGTAATATGGGCTGCAGAAGCCATCTCCTCTATTTCGGCTCAGAATTACCATGTGACATTTTAGTGAGAAAAATATGCAGATTGTATCTTCAGATGGGGGAGGGAGAGGTCTTTGTTCTCATTAAAGACAAGAGGCATGCATAACTTCTCGCTTGAGATTAGAGAGGCTGAACAATCGGATCTTGATGAGATATGCAAGATTGAGATTGAATGTTTCGCTGAAGAATCATTCACGTATCCGCAGCTCAAGTATTATCTGGATTCCCCGAACTTCATAACTTTAATTGCATCCATAAACGGAGAGAAGGCAGGTTTTATTGTAGGATCAATTGAAGATGCTGGTGGAGAAAGAGTTGGGCACATATATACGATTGATGTTAAACTTAAATTTCGAAGGATCGGGGTGGGATCGGCTCTCCTTAAGGCGCTAGAGAGATTCTTCATCAAGAGAGGTGCTGTAAGATCATGCCTTGAGGTTCGTAGCGATAACATAGCTGCTAAGAACTTATACCTTAAGCTAGGCTATAAACCGATGGGGGTCATAAGAGACTATTATGGGCTCGGCTTCGATGCGATAAGATTTGAGAAGACTCTCAGGCAATAGCATGCATAAGAATAAAAAGGAAGAATGACTAAACCAGCATTATATGTCACAATATATTGCTGACATGAGGGATGGAGATTCATGAAGGCCGCTGTCTTATATGGCGTTCGAGATCTCAGACTTGAGGATGTGCCAAAACCAGAGATCTCAGATAATGAAGTATTAATAAGGGTTAATGCGTGTGGAATCTGTGGGACGGATATTCATATCTATAGGGGTGAGTGGAAGACAAATACGCCAATAATACTCGGGCATGAATTTTCAGGCGTCATTGCAGATGTCGGACGGGAAGTTAAAGGCCTGAATGTTGGAGATCCAGTCGTAGCCGAGCCGAATATCCCATGCGGCTCATGCTATTTCTGCCGTATGTCAGAAAGGAATTATTTCTGCGAAAATCTGGAGGCGACCGGCGTAACCGTTAATGGAGCCTTCGCGGAGTATGTGAAGGTAGTTGCATCGAACGTTTATAGGCTGCCCAAAGCATACAATCTAGATGAAGCAGCGCTAATTGAGCCATTAGCATGCTGTGTAAGAGGCATAGATCAGGCCAAGATTAAGGTTGGCGATACAGTTGCTATTATTGGCGCCGGACCAGTGGGGCTGATTCTCCTTCAGCTGGCGCTGCAATCGGGAGCTTCAATGGTGATCCAGACTGACATGGAGGATTCAAGGTTAAGTCTAGCTAAGGATCTCGGGGCGGATCACACTATCAATGTGACAAAGGAGGATCCCGTTGAGTCAATTAAAGAGCTGACTGGCGGATATGGAGTCGATGTTGCTATAGAGGCGGTGGGGAAACCAGAGGCGATAACCCAAGCGATGAGAGCTACGAGGAGAGGAGGTAGACTTGTGATCTTCGGCGTTTCCCCCGAGGACGCCGTATGGAAGGTCAGACCCTTCGAGCTATACGATAAGGAGTTGACCATAAAGACCTCATATCGCAGTCCATACACGTTTCAGAGAGCCGTCAAGATTGCCGTCTCAGGTCTAGTGAGACTTAAACCCCTGATAAGTCACGTATTTAAGCTCGATGAGATTCATGGGGCATTCGAGGTTGCGGAGAAGAGACTTGAAGGAGCGGTGAAAGTTTTAGTTAAGCCATAACCCGCACTAATTTTTTTCTACCGTTATTTCCTGTTCTGCTCCTCTTTATCATGAGGAGAGATTCACCCTTATAACTCCGCTACTCGAATTTTAGGGCTTATCTTCTCCCTAGGAGATATGACCCGTAGATCTTGATCCTGCCATGAAGCTCTTGAATCTTGATTATCTACGCCCTTGAAAATATGATGTTATTTGGCTTAACTTTCAAAAAGCAGAATCTTCAAGTATTGAATCTTATCGGTAGATCTGCCTATCTCAATGAACAATCGTTAAATTTTACTCTTAAAGTTTCTTTTGAGCTTCTCAATTAAGAGTGAGGAAGCCTCAAACTTCTGGAATTCATAAGATCGCCCGTGACATAAACCGATTGTTGTGAATCATCGGGTATAAGATTAAAATATTACGTGAATCTTAAGGTGATCTCAGGTCTTCCTCGAGACGAATTTATTACCCTTAATGTAGAATCTTAAGTCTCGATCAAGATCTACTCTCACACCTATTCTCTTAGAACTTGAGATCTCAAATTGAACCTTATTGTCGGTGATGTAAATTGGATTTTCGGCTGATGTTAGATCCGTTCCGTTTAAGCTCTTATCAATCTTGAAGGCAACCGTGAATCTTCCGGGACCACTAGTCAATTCGATCAGCTCATCATAGGCTCCTCTATTCTTCATCATGATCTCAACTCCATCAAGAGGCTCCACGGCCCTAATCAGAACCGCACCGACACCGCCGGGTTCATGGGCAACAACATTAAACATCCAATATTTATGAACGTTATAGATGAATGCAACTCCCGGCTCGAGCCACATGAGTCTATTAAAGTTTTTCATTCCATCGTGGGCTCGTGAGGCTGGATCTCCGGGGCCATAATATGCCTCCGTCTCGACTATCATGCCACTTAAGATATTATCATCCAGCTTTCTCACTATTATCTTGCCTAAAAGACCCTTCGCAACGACTTCTGGATCCCTTTCATAGAATCTCCTAGGTAGAATCTTCCGCTTCTTCACCGTCTCTCGCCCATTTCACTCTTTAGGTCAATTCGAATGGAAGATCAATACAGTCTCTTTGTAGATATGAAAGATGAAAAACATTAATAAGTATGTTAATTACGCAACTTATGACACAATTTAGAGTCAAGTTTATTCGTTCACAAAGAGTTTAAAAGACAATCTTAAAAATATGATCCGCCTAATATCAAGTAAAAAGACAATAAGAAGGTTCACTTATGAGCTCCGAAGAGAGAGGAAGAGCGAGCTATCTGGATCTCCTCGTAAGCACATTGATGGAGCATGAGAGAAACCTGAATGATTTAGTGGAGAAGTTAGAGGAGATATGCAACAGCCTTAAGGAGATCTCTAAAAGATTTGCAGAGATCGTTGAGATACAGGAGATCTCCGCATCCCAGAAGGAAGAGTCTCGTCCATCTGAACGGAACACCCTAATATATATGAAGTTGAAGGGACAGAAGGTGGAGGATTTAAAAAGGATAATTGATTCCCTCAAAGAGTAAGGAATAGTTTGCCGTAAGCTTCAACGGAAAATAGAAGTAGAGGCTTCCATGCACTAACAAGAATTAAACGGATGGTTCATAAAGCTTATAAGTGCATCAGAGGTGATCTATCCCTCGGCGAACGGTTATGACGAGAAGATCACAATTTGAAATTTACCTAGATATTCTAAAGGCTGTCGCCGAGGGAAAGAAGAAGCCAACGCATATAATGTATCGAGCTAATCTCTCATGGACAAGATTAAAGAAATATCTCGATTTCTTAATCTCTCAAGGCCTCCTGAAGGAGATAGTAAATGAGACATCAACGACTTTCTCATTAACTCAAAAAGGCAGGGATGTAATAGGATATTACAGGAGGATCGAGAGGGTTTTATATCCGAAGAAGAGGATTCTTCCCGCCGAAGTTTATGCGCAATATTAACGCTCCGTTCTCTCCCCAAATTTTTGGCATAATCCTTCTTTGAGATAGGATTCGGCTCTTAAATCAATCTATATCCCTAAGCAGTTCCGCTTTCATTTTAGAAAGCTAAAATTAATGTTTTGACCTATCTATGCTTGGAAATCTGTAGACGCTCTGTAATGCTCCTCTAGCTTTGAGTTCCTTTACTATCAAGTTACGCAGCCACTCAGATGGCGTTAATCCCTCTATTTGGGACTCGTGAATAACAGCCTCCTTTATTGCTGAGGTAACCCTAGTGCAGAGAAGCTCCCCCTTCGTATCTCCCTCTATCCTCGGCAATACTATCCCCATTAGTTATGATGTATTACATGCTTAAAAATACTCTTTTTTCTAGCAGTAGGAGTGTTTAATCATGAAATTAAGATCTTCAAAAATCCAAACATGGATGTAAAGAAGCCCGCCTGCAAACCGTAAAGGTCTATGTGAGGATAAAGTATGTAGGCAAGGGCTACTCCAAAGATTACCCAACACAAACCTTGGATGATTCCTATGGAATTTCTTTCTTCAGGAGACCACATGACTATCTTGCCACATCTATTACAGTGGATATGTCGGAGGGAATTCTCTGAATCATATCCCGATATCTTAGCCTTCCTTAAGTCAATAATATTCCCGCAAAATTTGCATTTAACGTAATTCTCCCTCTCTTTAAGAACTAGAGAGTGGAACGATTTAGGGAAGAGAGATTTATTTTTCTGATGTAATAAATGGACTTTTCCCATGTAAGTTCATGAAATGTTCGCCGGCAGAAATTATAATAGTTATGAAGAAAATTAATATTTTTACTTGCAATTTTTTAAATATTTATGTAAAATACCTTCCAGAGAACTATAGTTCTAACCTATAATTCAGATCGTGGATCCATACCTAAGATAAGATTCTCAAAAATGGTTAAATCTTACCTTTTATAGACGAGTTTCCTAGCATTCTCTATTAGCCTATAAGCCATTCTCTCTGAGATTCTCAGTTTCTCCGAGATAAATTCGGGGTCGGCCTCGATTAAGTTCTCGGCTGAATTGATTCCGATAGACTTCAGGATCTCCGCACGCTTAGAGCCTATACCCTTAACCTTTGAAAGATCAGTGAATGTCAACGGTTTGGAAAAGGTCTTCTTTGCAGTCTTCACCTCTTTCCTACCATTTAAAATGACGAACCCCTCAGATGTAATGTCATATTCATGCGGTCTCCTCGTGTGATTTGTTCCTCTCATCTTAAGTATTCTAAGCCTTCTCCTAAACACCTCATTTTTGTCGAAGTAAGTCTCTAAGTGTATTATTCCATCAGCCAGAAACTCGGAGATCCCTTCCCCAAGGGATGATGATCCCCAAGGCTGATCAACTATCAGGATCGATATGCAACCGGCCTTCTTCAAGAATCTGTAGAGGAGATGAACCATGACTCTGATATCTATGGGATCCTTTAATCCCATGCTAATAGCCGTGAATGAGTCTATCACAAGTCTACTGGCGTTAAGTGAGGCCATAGTCTCCATTATCGTATCGAGATTCTTTTGGAGACCGGACTCTCTGGTTACTGAGAGATCTAAGATTGCGACTCTTCCTTCCCTCTCGAGCCTTTCAAAGTCCCATCCGAACCTCAGCATATTCCTAAGAAAGGTTTCCTTAGTCTCAGCGAAGCATACATAAACTCCTCTAGCTCTCTGCTTTGTTGCACCGTTATATATGAATTGGGCTGAGAAAGTCGTTTTTCCAGCGCCTGGATATCCGACAAGCAGTATCATGCTGTTATTGGGGAAGCCGCCTTCTATTAATTCATCAAACTTCGGAATGCCTGTGGGAACCCGCTGAATAATCATTGAATCTGCCTCAGCGAATATATAACCCTGAGACCTCCAAATTCTAATTCTTATGAAGCATGTTTATATAAAGATTGTTAATACTCAGTCTGTTAATCTGCATACTTTCATAATTTTGCTGAAATTCTCTTCGCTTTGATCCTGCTTGTATGCTCTCAAAAATGGAATGATCGATTCTCCCACTCTGTAATGTGTGATATCGCTTATTTGATCCGCTATCTTTCCTTTCAGGAAAAGAAATTGACATATCGAGGTTACATTTGTTTTTCTTCTCGTAGTGCTCGCGGATTCAAAATCCAAAATCCAAGGCTTATCATGATTGTCTATTATGATGTGCTTGGAAGCCCTGCTCAATTCTCCATGATCCAATCCAATCTCATCGAGCCTCCGGCACTGCTCTAAGATCTCTCTTAAAACTCTCCTAGTCCTGATTGTAGCGTCTTCCTCTCCTTTAATATCGTCAAGCCATGATGGGAGGTGTCGTCCATCAATAAACTCCATCAGCAAGAAATTCTGTGTGAAATCTATTAGTTTCGGACCGACGTCAACTGAGTTTGCAATCCTGAGCATTTCAGCCTCATGTCTCATGTCTCTTCTGTCCGCGTCCACCCTTCTAATCTTAATGGCAACCTTCCCATCTTCCGTGTAGGCAAGAAGAACTATGCCCACGCATCCTTTTCCCATAACTGATATCTCTCCGATCTTCTTCTCTCCAACAAAAGATACTGCCTTGATCCCTAAAGTCTCCATTTCGTGAATTCGCCTTTCAAGCTCCTCCCAGTCCAGTCTTGGATAGCATATTATCTGTGCAAATTTCTCCTGAAAGAGATCCCTTAATGGAACAGTATGTGCATTTCTCATTTCATTCGGCTGAGCCATCTTGGTTTTCCAATTAAATACTCCGTGAAGAAGGATGCGAAATCCAAATTTTCCGAATACAGACCCAGAATCTCTTCGTTCGTCAAGATTTTTAGGGATGAGGAAAAAGCCTTCGAGATCATCTTGGCAACACCTATCCTTTTTCCTCCATCATCGCCGAGACTATCCCTTAGAAGCGTGTAGGCATCCCGGTATTGCCTCCTCCTCTCGATGACCCATCGATCCCCCTCTATCCTAGGTCCAGAGATTAATCTTTCCGATTTAAGGTGCTTCTCAAGAAATCTCATGCAATCCCTCTTCTTCATGATTGGAGGGCCTAAATGTTTCTCGACTGAGGGGAGTAAGTGTGACTTCAATTCGAAGATGAAGGTGATTATTGTCTTCTCGTCGCTCCATACTGCATCCCTTAAAATCTCAAAATCATATCTTGAGATTAACTCTCTTAACGCTCTTTGAGTCTTATATAATTGTCCCCAAAGCACGTCTGGAACGGCTTTAACGGATCTCGTCTGTAGAAGAATAAACGATGTTCCCCTTAACTTCATTATTTTAAGGGCTTCATCGACGCTAAAAGGCTTAATCCTTGGAGGAAAGAAGAATTCGATTCTTGGGTCCTCAAGGAAGCATCTTGAAGCAGCTATGAACTCCGAGAGTCTCTCCCTTCTAACAGCTGATGCAACATTCCTGCTCTTATCAACCGGATCCACTACTATCAGGGGCTGATCAAAGATTTTGAGGGCTTTATCTTCTTCTCCTCTATAGTGCCCCTCCAGATCGATGAGTATTCTTCCATGCCAATCTGATGCTGCCTTAAGCACGTTTATGAATGAACCGTAATATATTATGAGGAGCTCGCATAGGTAACCGCTGAATCCTCCAATCTTGATCTCCGCGCCATAAGCCCCTATTCCATGCATGAACCTTTTTAATAACCGAACTTCTTCCCTATCCGCTTGGCTGAGATGATTCTTCACGTAAGACGTGTGGAACGGCGTTCTATCAACGCTTGAAATCGCCTCCACGGCACTTCTGAGCTTAAAGCATGGAACGAAATCGACGGTGAAACCATTAATTTCAGCCTCTATATATGGGTGTTCTGCATAGGCCTCCAAATATTTCTCGCCGCACACATTCTTTGCGGCGTCAAGCAACTTAGTGAAGGCTTTTCTGCCATATCTCCTCGGGATAAGCATGAATATATCTATGTCCTTCTCATCTCTAAGCCATGTATCCTTTGCAACTGAACCCTCAACACATACATCTGCCTCTAAGCCGATCTTCTCTATCTCGAATCTCAATCTATCAATTAAGGAGCCGATGAATCTTTGGATCTCTATCCTATCCTTCGGATTTGGGGTTACACGACGCAAAACCTCTCTGCAGATCAGTTGAACCTTAGAGTCAAGTTTTGTCATTTATATTCACTCGGCTCTAGCCTTTACGGGCATCTCTCCCTTAATGTCAAATAAGTCGGACCATTCGGCTTTAATATGCTCCTTTTAAGTCTGAGACATCTGGCCTCAATTACGCCGAATTCATAATCTTCAACCTCTTTTAAGCAGCGTATTAATTCATCTCTTCTTCGACTTGTCCTCACACGCGCAATCGTCAGATGCGGACTGAATTCTTTCATCTCCTTTTTAAATCCGAGCTTCCAGAGTCTAGGCTCAAGCTGGTTAAATATGTTCCGCAGTTCATCTGATCCCCTGCCTATCCCAGCCCAGATAACGCTTATTCTTCTCACGTTTGGGAAGACCCCGACTCCTTTAATCTCGATCTGGAATGGCTTAAAGTCCACATTCTTCATCTCATTATATATCTCGTCAATTTGAGATGGTAGGATATTCCCGAGAAACTTTATCGTAATGTGTATATTTTGTGGTTTAACGAGCTTTAGATCTGCTCCTGTCCTCAGAATCATAGACTGAACATTCTCAATATTCCTAATTATCTTTGGATCCTCAATGTCGAATGCTATGAAGCTTCTGATACCATTCAAGATATTCCTCCCCCCGCCATATCAGCCTTTTATTCAGAATCGGAGCCTCAATAATATTAAGTTATCCCAAATAGGCCTATTCATCATCTGCTGAAACAAATACTTTTATATCCATTACGCTTCATCATCTTAGCGGATTCGACGGAAACGTCAAATAACGGCTAATCTAAAATTATCATGTTGGGCTGTGTTGGAATGGCTTTTAAGAGGAAGATTCTAATAGGCACAACTGGAATGCCGGGTGCTGGCAAGGATACCATAAGGAGGTTTATTCAGAAACTCGGCTTCCAAGTAATAGTTATGGGAGATGAAGTGAGATCCGAGGCGAAACGCAGGGGATTAGATATTACCCCCGAAAATTTAGGCAGGATAATGCTTGAAATGAGGAGGGTGGAAGGACCCGCCGCCATAGCTAAGAGATGCATACAGAAGATTAAATCTATGGATTCTCCGTTCATCCTTATTGATGGAATTCGAAGCCTACATGAAGTGGAAGAGTTTAGGAGGATATTCCCGGACTTTAAAGTTCTCGCAGTTCACGCATCGCCTAAGACTAGGTTTAAGCGTCTTCTGAGGAGGGGAAGGGAGGATGATCCTAAGAGCTGGGAGGACTTCATGAAGCGTGATATGAGAGAGTTAAGTGTCGGACTTGGCGATGTCATAGCGACGGCGGATTATATGCTTGTTAATGAAGGGACTAAGGGAGAGCTTGAGGAGAATCTGATGAGGCTATTGAAGAGGGAGGTGAAGGAGTTATGGACTTTAAGAGGATAGTGGTAAGGGCGTGTGCTGATGTAAATCCGACGGAAGATCCAGATAAGGTTAGGGTTGCCATCGTGAGGGTGCTTGGTGACATTCCATTTGAGATCGAGGAGGAGAGGGAAGTGAAGCGTTTAGTAGGGAGATCTGAAAGTCCAGATGCACTATTGAGATTCCATGAGCTCCTACGGAGAGAGCAGATACTAAGCGCTGCCAGAAGCGTCTTAATGAAGGGAATGCAGGGAAATGTGATATGCTTCTATTTAAATAAGCAAGTTGCCTATATGGGTCACATATCTTTCTCTCAGTCAGTAGGAGAATCTCCTCTCGGCCCGATAAGAGTTGAGATTGAGAGTGATAATCCAAGAGCAGTAATAGAATGGCTTGCCCCAAAAGTCTAGGAAACATTCAGATAAGTGGGATTCATTTTAAAAGTGAGCGGGGAGATAAAGGCTACTTTTCCAGTGGAACATCAATATTCATAAGGTCCTCCGCGATTAAGACCTTTGGAAAGATCCTTCTTGCCTGCTCAAGAAGAGCATCAGTTTCCCTGTAGCGTGCACTTATGTGCGTTAATACTAAGAGCTTGACCTTTGCCTCCCTAGCTATTAATGCCGCTCCGCTTGGTGTAGAGTGCATCTCCTTCTCGGCCCTTTCGGCGAGATCATCCGCAAATGTCGCCTCATGGATCAGAACATCCGCCTCTGAAGCAAACTCTATGATCGAATTTGAGGGCCTTGTATCGCCTACATAGACGATCTTTCTTCCCCTTCTAGGAGGGCCGAGGACGTCGCTTGGCTTAACTATTCTGCCATCCGAAAGTTTTACATCTTCCCCACGCTGAAGCCTCGACCATAATGGACCCTTAGGGACTCCAAGCGTCAATGCTTTTTCCGGATTGAATCTGCCGGGTCTTGGCTTCTCAATTAGAGCGTATGCTAATGATGGAATTGAATGCTCAACCCATCTTGCATAGATCTCATAATCCCTCTCTTTGCAGATTAATCCCTCATTTATCTCATAGATCTCAACTGGAAATCTAAGTGCGAATTTCACGGTTCTCCTTATCGCATCTATAAACTCAGCTATTCCCTCTGGACCGTATATCTGTAGGGGTTTATCCCGGCCGAGTAGCGACATGGTCTGAAGGAGGCCTGGAATCCCCAGAATGTGGTCACCATGCATATGAGTAATGAATATCCTAGTCTTCCGATTAAATCCGATCTTGGCGATCATCATCTGCCTCTGAGTTCCCTCTCCACAATCGAGTAGGAAGAGTTCTCCCTCACGCTTAATCGCTACGGCTGAGAGGGCTCTATTTTCAGTCGGTATGCTAGCGGCAGTTCCGAGGAACGTGATCCTTAAACTCAAATTGTATCACCAGCGCAGGCATCATGGCATCTTGAAGACGGCGATCTCACGTGTTAATCGCCTATGAACGTAGATAAAATGTGATTCTTCATGCTTAAAATCTAGCTCCTCAGCGATCCTGTTGACATTGATGCTTTTTGGAGCGGCAAGGCAGATGTATCCATCATCCTTGAGGGGATCCCTTATGGCCATGAGGAACTTCTTGAAGAGGTCGGAGGTTTTCATTCCTAGAGTAGTAGTTGATATTCCGTAGGGTGGATCGGTTACTACACGGTCGATTCTATCCGGGGAGATTGGGGGTTTCCGGGCGTCGGCGACGATCAGTCCCTCAGCCACTACATTATATGCCGAAAGATTCACGGTGCTTCCCTCTATCATGCGGTGCTTAACATCTAAGCCCACAACTCTACATCCTATGAGGTTTGCTTCGACAAGGAGGCTTCCAGTTCCGCAGAATGGATCTAAGATTATATCCCCGGCTTTTGCGCGTGCTAGGTTGATCATGCATCGGGCCAATTTTGGAGGCATAGCGGCTGAATGAGAATAGATGGTTTTTGGAAGGCCGCGTCTTTTAAAATCTCCGCCTCTAATCTCTGCTTCTTTCAGGCCGAAGACAAACTTGCCATCGGATAGTACTCCAAGAAATGTCTTTTTCGGTCTTTTAAGATCAACCCTCACTTTCTCGGCGGATCTCAATATGACCTTGCCGATCTTACGTTCAAGGGCTAGCCTATCAAGCTCCGGAGAGCTTCCTCTAACCCTTTTAATTCGCACGCAGAAGCTCTCATTAGGAGATATATAAGAGGAGATTTGAGTATTCTTGATCACATTTAAGATTTCTCTGGCTGAGGCTTTACAGTGAGCAATGAGGCGCCCGCATGCCCTTGTAAGCGAGGCCCTCCTAGCCACTGATCCTATACATCTCTGATCAGACTTTAGAATCAAGACTTGAGCTAGTTTAGATAGGACTTCATATTCATATCCCTCAGCCTCTAAAATAGCCTTTATCTCAGCGAATGGAAGTGTTGGATTCTCGCCTGAAACTAAGAAGAAGAGTCTAGCAGTCTCCGACTTCCTCGTTTGCCTCCATCGACTCTGCATTTTAACCCTGTCTTTTCCGGTATTCCTCCAAAAGCTCCTTGGCCCTATCCATTCTAATCTTCCTTTCCTCAACCATTCTCTCAGCAATTATGTCTATTAATTCTCCCGTTGCCCCAGCCATGATCGCTATGTTCCTTGCATGCAGAGACATGTGTCCCCGCTGTATTCCTTCATGGGCCAGAGCTCTCAGGGCGGCTAGGTTCTGCGCTAATCCAACGGCTGCCATGACTTCGGCTAATTCCTGAGCAGTCTTTACGCCCAGAATCTTTAGTGCGATCTTCGCGATCGGATGAACCTTGGTTGCCCCTCCAATAATGCCGACAGCTAATGGGAGCTCTATTGAGCCTACAAGATCACCGTCTTCATTCTTCTCCCAGACTGAGAGTGGAGAGTAAAATCCTGTTCTTGCAGCGTAGGCGTGAGCTCCAGCCTCTATAGCCCTATGGTCATTACATGTAGCTAATGCAACAGCTATAATCCCATTTAGAATTCCTTTGTTATGTGTTGCGGCTCTGTATGGATCAGCCGCTGCAAAGGCGTAGGCGTCTAATATTCCATCGACAACCTCTTCTCCACCAACCTCCTTCTTATCTACAACCGTCCAAGCCCTAGCTAATCTCTCAGTTGCAAGGTTTGAGATTATCCTTAGGATTACACGGCCGCCGGTGATTTTCTCTATTAGAGGCGCAACAGCCTCAGCCATGGTGTTTACAGCGTTAGCTCCCATCGCATCCTTACAGTTGACGAGTAACTCGGTTATAACCATCGGGCCTCTTATAGTATGTATCACTTTAACTCTTAGATCCTTAGCTCCGCCACCTAAAGAGACGAGCAGCGGATCCTGCTCATTAGCCTTCTCTAGGATTTTGTCTTTAGCATCGAGTATCACCATCCTCGCGTAGTATGGATCCTTAACCTTAACAGTCTGGATTTGACCTATCATTATGGGATCAGTGCTACTCGTGAATATGCCGCCCTTACTTCTCGTCATCTTAGCCCCGTAACTTGCAGCTGCAACAACGGATGTCTCCTCTATTGCCATAGGAATCAAGTAATCCCTTCCATTAATTAGGAAGTTAACGGCGATTCCCATGGGCATCGGAATTGCTCCAACAACATTCTCTATCATTCGATCAGCCAATTCGAGACTTAAGGATCCAGTAGATTGAAGTAGCTTTGCCTCTTCATCTGTAAGTCCAGCGAATTCCTTAACGATCTCAATGCGCTCTTCAATGCTGAGCTTATAGAAGCCGGGGATTCTCGAAGTCTTCAAGCACCTACTCTCCCAAATGCTGCTGCAAATAGATAATCGTGATCATTATTATATCTTATACTAAGAATCGAAAAATTTCCGTTCCAAACAGCCCTTTATGGGGATGCTAATGAATGATCATTGTGAGCCAAGGCATGAAACTCGGCAAAGCAGCTATAACTAAACTTAATTAAGAAATATGGGCATACACTTATACTTGGCTGGTGATGCAGTATTGCGTAAGATTAGAAAGCTTCAGGGCATAGTTCTCAGCGTCGAACGGACGGGAGAGACGATCACTGATGAGTATGGGGATAAGTGGGAAAAATGCATATTCACGATAGAGTTAACGAACTTCTCTAAGCGAACGCCTGAGGAGAAGATTCCGGATGAGATAAGGGGTAAAAAGGTGAAGCTGGTCAGATACTGTTGCTATGATTGGCATTATAAGACTGGCGTAAAAAAGACTTTGGAACCCGATGAGACCGAAGCTGTATTATCGGGGAAACCCATCGAGACTGTTTACTGGTAGGTGAATCGTAATGGAAGAATCATATGTCAATGGGGATCCAATATTCGAGAAGGTTCTGATAGACGTGGAGAATGGAATATACGTTGATGAATGGAGTCTCTCAAGTAGCGAGTTGCAGTTGGGAGGGGACTGGAGGATCGAGAAGCATAGACTCCATGGAGGAGTTTCGGATGGCGTGGACATCATTACTGTTGATAATGGTAAGCTCTCATTTGTTGTTGTGCCAACGCGAGGTATGAGCATATGGAAGGGTGAATATGAAGGAGTATTCTTGGGATGGAATTCGCCGGTAAAGAGTCTTGTCCATCCATCTTACATAAATCTTGAGGCGAAGGGAGGCTTAGGATGGCTTGACGGATTCAATGAGATGATCGTTCGATGCGGCCTAGAATATTTTGGCCCTCCGGGAAAGGATGTGATAATCGATGATATGGGTAGGAAGGCGGAGGTCATGCTTACCCTTCATGGAAGGATAGCAAACATCCCAGCATCAACAGTTAAGGCCAGGATCTACGGAGGATCCCCTGTTAAGCTGGAAATAGAAGGCGTAGTCTATGAAAGATCGATGTTCGGCGCAAATTTAAAGATGGAATCTTCAATTATGACGGTGGCTGGAAGCAATTCGTTCAGGATCTCGGATACCATCGAGAATCTCAGGGGAGTCCCGAGTGAAATGCAGATTCTATACCACTGTAATTTTGGCTCTCCGATCCTCGAGGAGGGAAGTCGCTTCGTAGCGCCGATTAAGAGACTAGCTCCAAGAGATCCCGTTGCGGCGGAGGGAGTTGAAAAGTTTGACTTTTACGGCCCTCCCACGCCTGGATTCATAGAGCAGGTCTATTACATGGATCTACTGGCTGATGATAGGGGCGAAACCCTCGTAGTATTGACGAATAGTAATGGAGATAAGGCGGTATCAATATCATACTCAGTCAAGGAGCTTCCGCACTTCACATTATGGAAAAACACTGCCTCAATTGAGGATGGCTACGTAACTGGATTGGAGCCTGGAACGAGTTTTCCAAATGTAAAGCCCTTCGAAAGGAGCCGTGGAAGAGTCATCGATCTCAAACCGGGAGAGAAGTTTCACTCTGGAGTAACGGTCTCCATCCATCTTGGGAGTGAAGCGGTAGGGAAGGTG
>QMXE01000010.1 GCA_003661975.1 Candidatus Bathyarchaeota archaeon | reverse complement strand
TATCTTCGTATCCTTATGACCTACATCTTCTATGTCACGGTAGATCATCTAACCGCCTCAGCGATGCCTCTGCTAACGATCATGCTAATACGCCAAGATATAGGGATCCTAACTTCATAATTATGGGATGGATAATGCCTTTTCTAACTCGGACTTCCCTAACTTAGTCCCTGAAATCCTAGGGACAATCATTAGACAGAGATTTCCCGCATAATTAGATAGTAAGGATCTTTTTCATTATGCAATTACGAAATTAGTGGAGGATCGGTTAGGCAGTTTAGGAATTCTCTGAACGACGACGCCTTCTTAGATATGACCTCCAAGTCTGCTTCTCTCATTATTCTCTCGGCTATATTCTCAGCCTTATAATACAATTTCCCTTTCCTCTTAAGCATGTTATTTAATTCCTCCGCTGGATCCTCTATACTCTCTGGATCTCTAATCGCTCTGAGCCATCTACAATTGAATACCCTACTAACCGCATCGGTATCGGCGAGAAACCAAGCTTCAATTGCATGTCTAACAATCACAAGTTTAACTCTTTCACGTAAATCGGCACTAATGGTCCTTCTTATCCTATTATATCGCTCCATTATTGCCTTTTCAGGATACTTGTGGAGATCCTTCAGAATTATGAACTTGTCATATTTGGATCCAAGCGTCCTAATTACTCCTCTAACCTTTCCGATCCTATTGCCCCGCATTAAGACAACCTTAATTTTGGCGCCTAATCTTTTCGCTATTGATTTTATTGCGCCCTTCTCAGTAACACCTTCAACTAGAACTAGAATGTCCACATCTGACATATGGCTCTACTCTATTAGTTCTGAGAACCAAGCTTCTCCGAGCCAAATTCCCTCTTCCAATAATCTCCTTATCTTCTCTACATCTTTCACATGCGATATCCTAGTTTTACCTTCTTCCTTCATGACTAGGCGGAGATCCTCCGGTGAAACTTGATCCACCAAATATGGGGAGTGTGTGGTAATGACAACCTGCACCGGAGACTTCCTGCATAGATCCGTCAATGTCTCAAAGAGGTGGGGATGAACACAATTTTCCGGCTCCTCAAATGCTACAAGTGAGCCGCCGAGGTAAAGAGCCGTTACAAAAGCCAGCATCCTCAGGGTTCCATCCGAGATGTTATGGTAGGTTAGGATCTTGTCGATTCCCTTCTCTCTTATCGCAAGGTAGGTGCACGTTCCATCCATCGTGACTGGCAGGTTTATCTCAACAATCTCAGGAATGAGACTCTTCATTACATTCTCGATCTGAATGAAACGGCTCCTATCAGAGGTTAATAGCGTATGTAGGGTTTGAGCAAGATTTGAGCCATCACGCCTCAAAGAGAGATTAAAGCCAACCGGAGACTCAGACCTTATATCATCTGCATTAAACGAGTATGTATAGATGCCTCCAAGATGATCCTTTACCTCCCTCAGCATTGGATGGACATCTTGAGGCGGATAAGAAAGAGATAAACAGGATTGGCTAATCAACACATTTATCACTCCTTCAGTCTCGGTTAAGTATCTAACCCTATCTTTATCCAGTCTATGCAGCAACACATTATCGCCGAATGTCACCTTTTCATCCGTTAAAATACCCTTAGAGTTTAATGAGAATTCATAAGAGGCAGGCTGACCCTTAATTTTTAGATTAGCTCTTATTTTCACCTCTTTGTTTGGATCAAAAAAGATCTGTTCGATTGAAGCAAAATGCAGGCAATCCTTGCATAATGATTGGAGATCTTCACTTTTTTCTGCCTTTCCTATGCATGCTAGTAGCGCCAATGCTTTTATGACGTTACTCTTTCCGCTCGCATTCGGGCCCACCAAAACTGTTACTTTGCCGAAATCTATGACGGCCTTTTCGAAAGATAGGAAATTCTCTAATGTGAGACTCTCAATCATCTTTTGCCAGCTCAAAATGTACTTATAAATCTAATAATTTTGTGCAACTTTTATAATTTTGCATTTATCTCCGAAAGGTTATGCTTGCCCACTAGACTTCTCAATTAAGATTTATTTTTTGAATTGATTACATTGTTGTGCGGTCTCTTGAGGAGCTGGAGGATCCCATATGGGCGCTGGCAGATTGGAATGCTCTACTTTGAGGATTCGGGATTGGATGGGGGAGGAGGCTGAGCTGAGGGATATTATGGCCAAGTGGATTCGTGGCGAGATTCCATTGCAGGAGGAGATTCCTTGGCGTGGAGGGCATGATGAGGGGACATTCGCATATTCATGGTTCCTATTTTATCTTCTCACGGGAGATGAGCGCACATCTGTCTTTCTGAGGAGATTGAAGGAGAGATGTCTGGATTGGATGGATAGGGCGGATTCCATCTATCATGGCTACTGGAGGAGCATGGATGTTCATCATGGAACTGAACTCTTCAATAATTTTCTCGCCCAGTACATCGCTTTCGATGGGGATGGGAGGGTAGCTGAGGCATTCGAGGATGTTGCTCATCACATTGGGAATTGGGTTAAGGGCATCCCCGAATGGTATGATTGGCGGAAGAGGCTTTTTAGGAGCGAGGTTTTAGGAACCGAACGCATAGAGCCTAATAGGAGCGGGAATCTCCCATGCCACTTTAGACTTGTCCAGATACTTCTTGAGGCTTACATTGCCACTGGCAGGAGGCGCTACTTGGATCTAAGCGTGGAGTATGTGGATCATTGGATCGAAAGGTCTAAGGCTGAAGGATTCATTCCATTCTGTTTGAACAGCCCAGTGACGGGTAAGTCCAAGCTAGAGATCGTTGAGGAGCACGTAGCCAACAATGCATTAAACGTTCTTATGGACTTGTATCTGCTGACTGGAAGGGACGATTATATCGGTGCGGTGAGGGATCTCATGCCATATCTGCTTGGGAGCATATCTGATCCGAACAATAATGTATCTGCGAGCTTAATCGCCAAGTATCGCATCATCAGCGGAGACAGAAACCTTGATGACAAAATCGTAAATGCACTTCGAATTCCCAAAGTGGAAGAATTCACCTCGGCACTAATGATCTTCGATTCCGAATTTGAGGGGAAACCCCATCCGCTCGGATTGATCGGAAGGAGAAGGGATGAGCCGACATGGGCATTTCGCAGAGCCGACGGGGAGATAGTCATGGATGAGTGGAGCCCGCCAGCCCATCTTCTACTCGCCTCGCAGATTAGGGGAGATGGGGATCTAGCCGCCCTAGCCCTTTGGAGGGCGAGGGTTAGGCTTAAACTTGCAGCGACGAATCTTAGGCTGGGGCGGAATCATGGATGCGCGGCGAACACTGTCTCATCGGTCGCCGCCGGGCATGGACGCAGCTTCCCATATGGAAATGTTACATCAACGCTCTTTCCAGCCACGCTTGGAGGATTCCCATTTCTCGGCTGGTATAAACCCTACATCAAGTATTATGGTCGAGATGGAAAACTGGGAATTCCAGCCGAGGTTGAGACAATGTTCTTCCCAGCGATACAAAGGGGAGAGAATAGAATCCTAATCCATAATGGCGGTTCAACCCGGACAAGGCTGAGTCTTGAACTAACAACTGAGAAATGGGACAGAGGGAGATTAGAGAATTTAGGCCTGAAGATCATTAAGGTCTCTGAGAAGATTTTGACAGTTGAGGTGCCAGCTGATGCTCTAGGAGAGATAAAATTTGCGTAAGGATTGAACAGCCCAGCATATGGGCAAAAGTGGGCTATCGTTAAAAGATACCGCCTAGAATAGTATCATGTGTGGTTGATATGACATCTGAAAAGGATTATGCGAGATCATGGATTGAAGATAACCGCAAGGCGATAATAGGCATAAGCGATAAGATCTGGGAATACGCCGAGCTAGGATTGGTCGAGTATAAATCTTCATCTCTGCTGATGAACGAGTTGGAGAAGCATGGATTTAGAATTGAACGTGGAGTCGCAGGGATGCCGACAGCCTTCATAGCATCCTATGGAGAGTCAAGACCGATCATAGCGATCATGGGCGAGTATGACGCTCTACCAGGCCTATCACAGGAGAGAGTTCCATACCGGAAGCCTCTCGAGCCCGGGAAGCCCGGGCATGGATGTGGACATAACATTCATGGGGCAAGCGGGATGGCTGCTGCCATAGCCGTTAGATATGCCATGGAGAAGTATGGCTTGGAGGGAACCATTAGATTTTATGGTTGCCCGGCTGAGGAGAACTTCAGCGGTAAGGTCTTCATGGTTAGGGATGGATACTTCAGAGATGTGGATGCGGCTTTAAGCCACCACCCGGGAACTATGAATTGTGCAACATTAAAGAGCTGCTTGGCCGTAAACTCTGTTAAGTTCCACTTTTACGGTAGATCCGCCCATGCTGGAGGCTCGCCTGAGCAGGGTAGAAGCGCACTTGACGCGGTTGAACTCATGAATGTCGGAGTGAATTATCTGAGGGAGCACATAATCCAAGATGCTAGGATACATTATATTATTGAGAGCGGAGGGGATCAGCCTAACATCGTCCCAGATTATGCGCGGAGCTGGTACTATATTAGGGCTCCAGAACGGGAGCAGGTAGAGTTCATTTACGGATGGATTCTGGATATTGCTGAGGGGGCGGCTAAGATGACGAGAACGAAGGTTAAGCATGAATTTATGGGTGGACTCTACAATCTGATACCGAATAGAACGATCTCCGAGGCCGTCATAAGGAATATGCGTGAGATAGGGCTTCCAGAATATACGGATGAGGAATTGGATTTTGCCAGGGAGATCGCGAAGACTATACCTAAGGAGATGAAGATTGAAGCCTTAAGGAGGTCTAAGAGGCCGGGATGGGAGAGGCTCATAGATAAGCTCATGGATGATGAGATACCCGATCCATGGGGCGAAGGAGAATTAAGTCATGGAAGCACCGACGTTGCGGATGTGAGCTGGCAGGCTCCAACGGTCGAGTTTAATACTGCATCGTGGGTCTTAGGCACTCCAGCCCATTCATGGCAGGCAGTAGCTCAAAGCGGAGTAGGCTTAGGACATAAATCCCTAATCTTCGCATCTAAGGTTCTAGCCTCAACGGCGCTAGATCTACTCATGGATGATGGATTGCTTAAGAGGGCTAAGGAGGAGCATAAGCGTAGGCTCAGGGGGAGAGTATATAAGCCTCCGATACCACCAGAGATGAAGCCTCCGCTTGACGCATGGAGATCCAAATAACGCATCAAAGCGCCCCTTACCTCCTGATTATCCTCGCCTTAGCCCTGAACTTCAAGTATCTCTCAAGCATTTCCCTGCTTGGGCTTCCTCTCGTCTCAGGCCGCGTGGCCTTTAGGGCTCCAGCAAGATTGGCCCTCTCGAGGGATTCGATGTCGCCGAGTCCCTGAGCCTTAGAGGCCGCGAATGCGCCTAGAAAGGAGTCTCCGCAGCCAACTGTATTCACGACCTTTAGGCCTAACTCCTCGAGGTTTACTGGTGGAACCGAAGCCATGATCCTCCGATTTATCATTGAGCATCCCCTCTCGCCGAGCTTGAGTATCAATGTTATTTGCTGATTTATCTCGGATAGGATCCGCCATGCCTCGAGAGGATTCGTCTCACCTGTCAGATTCTTGACTTCAACCTCGTTAATCACGAGGTAATCCACATTCCTCAGTATCTCCTTTAGCCTTTCTGCTCCAAGCGTGCTCCTCACGCCAGCATCCCACATCACGATCTTCCCATACTCCTTGGCGATCGAGGCTGCCGCCATCAACGTCTCAAGTATGGGATCGATCAATACGATTATCGAGGAAGCCCTCAGAAGGCTTAGGATCCTCTCGCAACGTAGATCCTCAGGCTTCAATTCCAGATTTGCCCCGAAGAGCGTATTGATGATGTTCCTACCCTCATCATCTATCAGTATGTATGCCTGTCCGGACTCGGCACTTCCAGTAAATTTTATACCTGAAACATCAACACCCTCATCCTTTAAGATTTTAATTTGCCGCTCGGCTATGTCATCTCTTCCGAGGCATCCTATCAGGGCGACTTGACCATGACCTAAAAGCCTCGCGGCTGCTACTGCCACGTTTGCCCCCTTCCCTCCGGGGACACGCATTATCCTCTCGACTGGAACCTCCTCCCCGATCCTTGGAAACCTCTCTACGAAGAGGTTTATGTCCCAGTTTATCGCTCCGATAACCGATATCTTAGGCATACCGCTCATCCTCTACGGCTTGAATTCTCCACGTAGGATCCTCCTAGTCTGGATCTTATATTCCTCAACGTTCGGCTGGTCGAAGGGATTAACATTCATCAGGTAGCCCAGAAACATGGTTTCAATCATCTTGAATTGCATGAGCTCTCCAATTGAGAACTCAGACTTATCTGGCAATGAGATCTCAATGAATGGCCTTTTCCTTCTTCTGAATGCCTCCTTCGTCCCCTCAAGTATCGCATCGAGAATCTCCTTTAGGCCTCTCCCATCTATTCCCTTAACGAGCGAGGAGTATTCATCAGCCTCTGGAACACAAACGCTGCTTCTGGGATCCTCAATCCTTATGAAGGTTATCAGCTTGTCGTAGGGGCCTCCAAGGTATAGTTGGGCTACTGAGTGTAGATCTGTTGAGCCTATAGAGACGGTCGGCGTTATTCCAGCATTCACCCTTCTGCCATTCCGGTCATACTCCTTACCTAGGCTTTCAGCCGTCAATTGCCTACACCACTTTCCCAGAGACTCAAGATCGCATGAGAAGAAGAACAGGTCAGATATGTTCTTTCCATCCAAGTAGTGCTTGTATTGTATGCTCGCCGTTATCGCCGCTGGATTCTCTTTGAGATTCATGCTTAAGCATCTCTCAGTCATCTGCCTCGCGCCCATCAGTAGATCCTCTATCTTTATGCCCAGCATGCCGAGTGGGAATAGGCCTACAGGGGAGAGGACGGAGTATCTGCCAATGACCTTTGAGGGTATCTCGAGTAGTGAGAGGCTGCGCCTAGCGGCTGCTCTCCAAAGCACAGAGCCTCTATCAGTAGTTACAACTATGAAATCCTCATATTTCCTCTTATACCTCTTTAGCAGGCTGAGTAGCACTCGAAAGTTCGCTATGGTCTCAGTCGTATCTCCCGATTTGCTCACAACATTTAGTAGGATACTTTCATCCTCTTTTAGGGCCTTCTTGATCAGCATTATAATGCTGTTTATCATGTCGGGATCTATCGTGTCAGCGTAGAGCACTTTTATCTCCGGATCCAATAGATTATAGAATCTTCCCAGCACAGCCTCTTGAACAGCTATTGTTCCAAGATTGCTTCCGCCAATTCCAACCACGATTAGGAATCTCGGATCTAAACTTAGCTTATCGCTTATAAGGCTCTTGACGGCGCTCAGCATCTCCTCGTCGTATGGCAGATTTATAAATGCTCTAGGATCGGCATATCCGCTTGAGATTATGCTCCTAGCCCTATCTATCTCCGGCATTATATTCTCTGCGGTGCTCAGAATCTTATCGGCGGGTATTAGGGCATCATCGTAGCGTATCTTCAGACCCATCTATGACCCTTCCTTAATGCGGTAGATGAGCCAATTTAGATTGCACGCCTTCCACTTAAGGCAGCTCATAGTATATAGGCGTTTCTCTCCGCGCTTAATCATCTTGTAAGCCATATGGGGCTTGTCCACGCGAGATTTCCATCAGCCTGCTCAACCCGAAGGTAATAGTATGCCAGTTCATCTAGGGGCTGCTGATCCTCCCAGCTGAAAGCCAAATCCATCCTATTCGGCTGCATAGACCAGACGGTCTCTCCGTTTCTGATTAATTTCAGCCTTGAAATGCGGCTTGTCCCATGAACTTCTCCTTTTATCCTTGCGGAGCCATCCCAAACTCCCTCGGATCCCATGCATAAATCATTTATCTGGAATGATATTATGATGCGTTCTCCAGTTGTTGCGTAGCATCTTCGTCTCCTTAATGAGTTGAATATCTCTCTGCGTGATAGGTCGCTGGCGTAGATGGCCGTTAAGCCGCTGCGGAATCCAAGGGGGACGTAGATAGATGTGTAGTATGCCCCTTCACCTGAGAATCCAGCCCTGCCATCGTGGTTGTCGCTTCCAGCAGTAAAGCCGAGCTTAGAGCCTTCAGATAGGATCTGCCTAACGGAGATCCCATACTTCGGCATCCTCCATAACTGCGTATCAACGGTTTCTGAGCTGCCCCACATCGAGTAAATCTCGATTAGACGCTCAAATGATGGATTATGGGATTCCCACTTAACGTTTAGTAGGGAGTGATGGGGAATAACGATTATCTCTTCTTCCATATCCTCAATTAGCCGCCACACCTTCCTCAGCGAATCAGATCTCGGATCAGTTCCCCTATAGAGCGGAAGTTCATCACGCCAAGTATAGAAGTTTCTATCCCCCTCCTTTCCACTCCACTCATAGCCTATCAAAGATACGAATTCCCCGGGCCTATTATGCATGTTCGCTAGGTCCTGCATCCAAAGCCACTCGTTATCAGTGAAGTAGCATGCATGATCCGTTAGAGCCGCGAAGTCCAGGCAGGCGATGTTCCTCGCATGCCAATAGAAGTATTCCGGTGAGCCTATGCCATCGGACATTTCAGAATGAACATGAATATCTCCCCAATATAAATTAGGGCTTGAATCGTCGATTTTGATTGGATTTGAAAGCGAAACGAATCGGCCTGAAGACGATTCTGCCTTTATGCGGTATACGCCTTTAGGCAACGGATCTAAAAGCATCTTGAAGGCGTATCTGCCGTAGAAGCCTCTCGGACAGCCGAGATCCTCCTCCCAATCTCGGCCTATAAGCTTCAATCTTACATCTGCATGTAATGGATGTTCACTACTTAAGTTTCTGAATCTATCCGTGAATATTCCATGGAGCACTATTCTTTCGCCCACTCTGGCATGTGATGGAATTATGAGGTGAAGCCTATCCGGCATGTCTGCTTTGAAGGTTAATGTGTGGCTGCTTTCATATGCTAGAGGGGCAAAGTATCCACTCTCATTAGGCTTCACGGAGATGGCCATCGGCGGTATCTTAGAGAACCAGTATGATCGGTCAACCCCTTCATACCTGAATGGAACTATCTGCGTTCTTCCAGCCTTATAGCAGATGATCACCTTACCTCCGGGAATGAGATCATCCTTAAACTCAGCCGTGACATCGATCCACTCCCAAGAGTCCCCTGAGACTTCTATTGAGAGGATCTCTAACTGGGCATCCGCCTTAACAATCTCTAAGTATCCATCCCCATCTGGATCCTCAATCTGCGGTTTAGAGAAGATCCTTGGTACCGTTAATCGTATCCTCCCGCCACGCCTTATTCCAGCCGCGCCGGCGGTAAATATCAGCCTAAAATTCACAGGCCTACCAACAGTGGCTACGTTTGGAATTATCTGACTCATACCCAGCGATTCATGGTTATAGCCTAAAATCTGCCTCTCAACATCAGCAAATCCTCCATGCGGAATGAAACTTTTATTGCTCGTTATCAGGCAGATATCGCCTGCCGGATCTGTGAGACCATAGAATCTTACTATTGGTGGGCTTGCCAAGTCGAGTTTTAAAGCCTTCTTCCCCATGAAGAGCCATCTTCTCCCATCATTATCCGCAATCCTACGTGGAAGCAGTCTTTCATTCCAAAACTCGATTATGGGATGCTTGGCCTCCGTGTAAATCCAGAAGTAACATTCACCGACAAATCTCCTTGTGGGTAGGAGGAGATCAACGTTTTGTCTGGATGGATAGGACTTTGCATCTCGAAGCGGAACAATTATGTATATGTCCTTTGAATCTTCATAGTATATGCTCATGCAGCCCATCCATCCTAGATCCGCATCCTATGAGATGACAAGATTAATAAAATAGTTATGTGATACTCGTAGTTAATGCGAACTGTAAGGGGGATTAATGTGCCCACAGCATTTGTATTAATCAATACTGAGACTGGATTCATGGATGAGGTTCTTAGGGAGCTGGGGAAGATCGAAGGCGTTAAGGAAGCCTATACGGTATATGGCGTATATGACATAATCGCTAAGGTGGAGGCTAAAACCATGGATGGAATAAAGGATATAGTCACATGGAAGATTAGGAAGCTCAGTAATGTCAGAACCACCCTGACCATGATAGTTATAGAAGAGGCGAAGTAGCCCCGGCTAATTAATGAGTCATCCTAACCTATTCTTCCGATCCTCTCAAGTTCATCAGCAACATCCTTCAGACCAAGCTCTTCGAGCTTCTCTCTCGTCGGCCACCCACTCTCTTTATTCCATCCTCGAAGCTCATAATACTTCTCAAGTAACTTAAGGAACTTCCGCTTATCAAGCATTTTACCATCATCTTTACCTGGATAATTGAAGCCTACATCGATCGTTGATTCATCGATTCTTCTTGATCTGCCGTAGTTTCTAACATCGATCGCCCTGAGCAGATTGAATATCCTCTCACCTGCCTTTCGAAGTTCATTCATGCTCATGTCTACTCCAGTGCATGCGGAGAATAGCTTAGCCATCAACTCAATATCCGCCATTCCATCCTTACTCGTTGAACTGAAGATCCTCGGATACTCACTATCACATAGGATTAACGAATCGACTACCATTCCCATGTCGGTATGCCATATAGCCGGTATAGCCCGTGCCTCCGGAGGATCATACTCGACTGATGGATCCAAAACGTTCGGGTCTCCATATACCTTCATGGAGATCTCACGTATCCTCTCGGGTGGAATAGGCCCCCTATACGGCCCTATCTTTGGGAGGTATCTTTGAACATGGGAAGTCCAAGAATGCGATGTGTCGCTTGCTGGATCCCTCGTATCCACGCACCACTGCAGAACCGTCGTCAGCCACATGGGCCAGTAAATGTTGCCTCCCGGACCCCAATGTCCAGCCCAATGCTCAACTTGACCAGCGTGACGTGGGTAGATGCGGTCAAGTAGCGGCTTGCCCTTGCCTCCGAAGAGCCTCTCGGCGGCGTAGCATGCTCCATCCGCTAGGGCATCTCCTATTGGGCCTTCACGGTAGGCTATCTTACGCAGAAGCATCGCAAGGAATTCAGGTGTTACCGGAGCGCAGTCTCGGAGGTATCTTATTGGCTTCTCGGGGGCAGGTATCTCCATCCCATCTATCTCCTTTATAAGATTATGCTGCTTGCAGAGTTGCAGCCATGGAATTATTCCGTATGATACTTCCCATCCGTTTATTCCATAATTGCCTACAAGGGCCCTAGCCTCTATTCTGCCTCTCTCAGACGTAACGTTGAATCCATAGCACATCTGCTCTGTAGTGTAGAGCGCTGGGAGGAACTCGCCTTGAACATCCATCCATAGCATTCCGGAGCATACTGAGAGGCAGAATCCGCATTTACGCCTCCTGAAGTTCGGGCCTGAAATATTCATCTCCCTGAGGCTCTTCGGACCATGAGGTGAATTGCCCTCTCTACTCTGTTTTAGGCAGAGACTAAGAAACTCCTTTGGCCTCGCGATCTTTACTCCCCCGCTTCCACGGACGGCTATCGCCTTAAGATTTTTTGAGCCCATAACCGCTCCGAATCCTCCCTGACCGGCAGCATTCTCGGTTTCAGTCTGTATTATTGCGATTCTGCATAGGTTCTCTCCTGCTGGACCGCACGATATCACTCGAACATCGTCTCCATGGATCGACCTGAGAGTCTTGGTCGTCGCATATGTCCCTAAGCCCCAGATGTCCTTTGCACTTAATATCTCGACGTCTCCATCATCTATCCAAATGTAAACTGGCTTCTCGGCTCTTCCCTGGATTATTATACCGTCGAATCCCGCATACTTCAGTTCTGGACCCCAATGACCTCCCATTCCGGATCTTGAGAAGCAGGGAGGATGCTGCTGCGGAGCGACGCCTAAAACCTCAACTCTGCATGATCCGGAAGCTAGGGTTCCAGTTAATGGGCCAACCATTATCATAAGTCTATTCTCTGGGTCAAATGGGCCTACCTCCGGCCCGATCTCCTCCCAGGCGATCCTTGCCGCTATTCCTACTCCTCCAATATACATCCGTGCATACTTCATTGTATCCACAGTTGTTATCTTCTTCCTTGTGAGATCGATCCGAAGTATCTTACCAGTCCATCCATAGATCTCCGTCATTTCAGTCCCCTCCTCTGATTGGCTGGAATGTATGTTAGAGCTCCACTTGGACATATCTCAACGCATACTGGGCCGTCCTCGCGATCCTTGCAGAGGTCACACTTGAAGTATACTCTTCTTCCATTGACAACCTTATGCTTTATAACTGGGTTTTCCGGCATTAGGGGGCATGCACGTGCACATTCACCGCAGCCCAAGCATCTATTCTCATCTATAACCCTCGCCCCAGTTCTCTCATCTATATAGATAGCCGGATTCTCATGTAGGCTAAGACATGCGTAGTAGCATGCTGGCCAGTCACATTGCTTACATACAACCGCTGAGGGAAATCTCGGTATGAAATCATCAAAGATTATCCGTATTCTCGAAAGGGAAGGATTGCATTCTCCCTCATGGAACAGTGAACAGGCAACCTCACATTCCCTACATTCCACGCATCTCTTCTCATCGAAGATTATGACCCCCGACCTTTGAACTTTAAATTCGCTTATCACTATTATGCTTCAGCCCCCTTCAACACTCAATCCAACGGATACTAATCTTTCATCAAAACCAAAGCGATGTAATTAAGCGTTATCACAGCCATTACGATATAGTCTTATGGGCTTAGCAGATTCTTTAGGAGACTTATGCCATCAGAGACTGTGAGGTCAAGTGAAGATGCATGTATCCTTCTCCTCTTGACTCTCACTCTTCTCTGGGCAATGGGATTATAGCCCTCGATCTCAATATATCTCCAGTAGATCAGCGTCCCATACCTCTGCCATTTAGGAGTATCCCTAATATCGAATCCTCTCATACATAGCTCCCTAACAGCCTCATGACCCTTCATCCTAAAGGTCTCCTCTCGCCCTATGATTTCATTAGCATAGGCATTCAGAAAGTTTCTGAAGGCATTCAGGCATCTCCACCTAAAATACTCAAGTATCTCCCGGCGATCATTAACCTTAACTATTCTAGCATCGAATGATATTGGCTTCTCATAGGAGAAATGTCTCCTTAGGCAGTTCTGGAGGAATGAAGATGCGTAGGAGGGGAGAATCGAGAGTATCTTCTCGATTCTCCCATTAAAGGGCACGTGTGGATCTCTGAGGAATAATAGGCTAATCTCATCTGATGCCGTGTGGGCTATTGAAATGTTGAATCCAGCCTCCATCATAAGAGCCTTTGCAGTCTCGATCATGCTCTTATGGAATCTCTCGTCAAAGGGCCTCTCCATTCCACATTCATCAGCGACCCTATGGAATCCTCTACCATCCATCCTCACAATAATTGGGGCCTTAATGGTCTCTCTCGAGTATATCTCCCATCCCCTAAACTTAGACCCATCGATCCTCAATTGATCCACTTCAACGCTGCCTTGCCTACCCAGACGTATCAGCTAGCATTACTGGCACTATTAGATAAGATTTATTTTGGAAATTGAATCTGCGTGACCAGGTCCACATAACATGGATCCTTGTTCCCCTTAAGATTTAACAGTCTCATCTGTAAGGTTCATTACGACATCGCCCACTGAGCGTATCCAAACAGTCATAGGTCCAGGCTTTCTATTAGCCCATGCATAATACGGGATTGCCCTAAATCTAATCTTCCTCGTTCTATATGTTACCTTATTGATCGGCTCGTAGAGGCTGCTCCTGAAGCTCTCAGTCTCAACCGTTATGGCTTCACCTTGAATTGTCATTACGCCATTCAGCATCCTCGACATCCATTCAGCCTTTAATTGGCTATCCAGGGAAAGCATCATATTCCAAACGTCAAAATCCGGATTATCAGCCTGCTCTACACAGTATACTATTGGGCCTCTCTTTAAGGCGATCTTATCCGTATTTTCCAGCACGTGCGGATGAGACTTTAATCTCTCTATTGGCATAGAGAGACATAAAGAGACTTTATCTCCGGGCTTCCATACTCGGCATATCTCGACGTAACCTCCAGGCTTAACCTCTCCTTTCAGCCTCTCATCATTTACGTGAATACTTGCCTCTCGGGACCATCCTGGAATGCGCAGGTGAAGGCTGAAGGAGAACTCGCTTTCCGGATAGAGGGAGAACTTTATGCTACCTCTCCACGGATATTCTGTATGCTCCTCAATGAGCACCGACTTTCCATCGATAGTGAATGTTGCTATGCTTTGGACGTAAAGATGCGCCCAGATCCCGCCGTCTGAGACTGAATATAAATAGCCCGGCATCGACGCTATGATCCGAATGATATTTGTTGGGCAACATGCGCATGGAAACCACCTTTGACGCCTATGGAAGCCCCGGTCCGCCAATGGATTAACATAGAAGTATCTTTTTCCATCAAGTGAGATTCCAGATAAGACTCCATTATATAATGCGAGCTCCATTACATCAGCGAATCTCGCATCTCCACTTGCAAGTAGCATACGCCAATTCCACATGACATTCGCTATTGCCGCGCATGTCTCAGAGTATGCTCTGCGATTCGGAAGCTCATAATCTTCCCCGAAGGATTCTCCGCTGTATCTTGAACCTACACCTCCAGTCACATACATCCTACGCTCAGTCATGCTATGCCAGAGACGTAGCAGGGTATTCCAGATCTCCCCGTCGCCAGTCTCCATGTATATGTCTGTTGCGCCGCAATTCAGATATAATGAGCGGACGGCATGCCCCACGATCTCAGTCAGCTCCCTGAACGGCTTGTGATCTATATGGTGTGTATCTCCGCCGGCCAGTCCCTTTCCACGATCATTCAGGAAGAGCTCAGCTAAGTTCAGATATGCCTCTATTCGCGTTGCGCGGTAAAGCTCTACAAGGGCCATCTCGATCTCAGGATGTCCCGGAAGGAAGGGCTTATCGACACTGAATATAGAGTATATGTGATCTGCAAGTCTACAGGCGGCGTCTAGGAGGCTTCTCTCGTTTATGGCGCGGTTCAGCGCTATTGCCGCTTGGATTAGGTGGCCTGCACAGTAGAGTTCATGCATCTCGAAATTAGTCCAGCGATCCCTCCTCCGCTCAAAAGTGAAGTATGTATTCAAATATCCATCCTCATCCTGAGCGGATATCACATCATCTACTACATCCGCAACCATACGGTTTATCTTCTCATCATTAGAGTATGCCAGATAGTAGGCTGCTGCTTCAATCCATTTGTAGACGTCGCTGTCATCGTAGTATCTGCCTCGAAAGTCTCCCTTCTCCTTCCCGGCTGCGCGGCGGAAGTTAAAGAGGCGACCTGTCTCCTCTAATATTTCATACTGCATGGGAAGCGTGATCTCTCCGAGCATCTTCAATCTCGGCGCCCAGAAATCATCTTTTAGGCGTATTTTGCAGATTGATACTGGACGTAGCTTCGCATAGGGGCTGAGAGAAGTATCTACAATGAATACGTCTCGCTTATCATGCATCATAGAGCATCAAGGATCAATATCTGCCTTAAAAATTTATAACCGAACATCGCACAAGTCTGTTATGAGACTTTTCTCCCGGGAAGCCTTTAAGTTTACAAAAATGCTTATACTTATCGTATTTTTATATCTCTAGGGGGGTGGGATCTTGCCATTTCATCCAGAGAGCCTCGTTAGGGAACTCGATGAGATCGCTCAGAGACTTAGGCTCGATGCTTTAGAGATGATCCATCGTAGGAAGGCCGGCCATCCAGGGGGATCATTATCAGCATCAGAAATAATCACAGCCCTAATCTTCCATCAGCTCAGAATTGATCCAGAGAGACCCGAATGGGAGGAGAGAGACAGGTTCATATTGAGTAAGGGGCATGCATGCTCCTTGCTCTATGCTGCCCTCGCTAGGAGGGGATTCTTTCCAAGGGAGGACCTTAAGAGTTGGGGTCATCTGGGAAGCCGCCTTCAGGGCCATCCCGACAGATTGAAGACGCCGGGAATAGATATGACGACTGGCATGGAGGGTCATGGGGTAGCGGTGGGCGCCGGCCTATGCTTAGCCGCTAGACTTAAGGGCTTAAATTATCACGTCTACGTCCTCGTCGGGGATGGTGAGTGTCAATGTGGAGTTCTATGGGAGGGAGCTCTAATAGCAAGTAAGTATCGCCTCTCAGAATTGACCGTCATAGTCGATTATAATCATGTTCAGATGAGCGGGCCTGTTCATGAGGTCTTACCATTAGATCCATTGATTGAGAAGTGGAAGGCATTTAATTTTGCAACGATCGAGATAAACGGGAATGATATGAGGCAGGTTCTTGATGCCCTTGACTTGGCAGTTGAGATACGTAATAAGCCCACGGCGATAATCGCCCACACAACTAAGGGTGAGGGAGTCTCATTCATGGAGAATACACATGAATGGCATGGTAGGCCTCCAGATGATGAGGAGTTCAGGCGTGCCGCTGAGGAGTTGAGGAGGAGGATCAAGAGATATGAGGAAGGTTATGTCCATTAGGAAGGCTTATGGGCAGACATTAGCCGATTATGGCGCCGAGAACCCCGACATCGTAGTTGTAGTTGCGGATGTTACATCATCGACTCAAACGGGATTCTTCGAGAAGAGATTTCCAGAGAGATTCTTTAATGTTGGAATTATGGAGCAGGCTTTGATCGATGTTTCTGCTGGACTCGCATTGGGAGGCATGATTCCATTTGCAAACACGTTTGCAGTGCTATATCTCAGAGCGGCGGAGCAGGTGAGAACCTGCATTGCATACGCGAACGTGAACGTTAAGATGGTAGGAGCATATTGTGGATTATCAAACTTTAAGGATGGACCGACACATCATGTTGAGTGTGACACTGCCCTTATGCGTTCAATGCCCAACATAACCGTAATAGAGCCAGCCGACGCGGTTGAAGTCAGCAAGTTTATTCCTAAGATAGCCGAGCATAAAGGACCGATCTACCTTAGACTTACGAGGGCGGAAGTCCCAGTCTTATTCGATGAGGATTATGAGCCTGAGATCGGTAGGGGAATAATCCTGCGAGATGGAAGCGACGTCGCATTGATAGCCAGCGGCGTCATGGTCTCAAGATGCATGGACGCAGCTGATGAACTTAAGAACCTTGGTATAGACGCTTATGTCGTCGATATGTCAACAATCAAGCCCTTAGATAAGAAGTTAGTGTGGAGACTCAGCGAGGAGACAGGGGCCATTGTGACAGCTGAGGATCACTCGATCATCGGCGGGCTGGGAGGAGCAGTTGCGGAGGCCCTAGGGGAAGAGAAGCCCGCCGTTCTTGAGAGGATAGGCATAAGAGACACATTCACCGAGACATCGCTTAGCTATGAGGAACTACTTGATCATTACGGCATGAGCATAAATGATATAGTTGAGGCTGCCAAGAGGGCTGTTAAGCGGAGAGGATAGAGACTCCAATCTAGACGTTACTTCCCATCATCTACTTCAACCCTATTCTCCTCTATGAAACTCCAGTTTATCTCCATTCCTAAACCTGGCTTCTGGGGTATGTACACGTAGCCTTCACTATCCATTGGATCAATTATCTCCTTAAGCCAGGGCGTTCTTGATTCATAGTCCAGAAGTGGATGTAGAAGTCCCCTCTCCACGTATTCTCCCGGGATCCCCATGGCACCTAAGACTTGAAGGTTTCCGGGATGGGCTCCGTGAAGTTCCAATCTGACACCGAATGCCTCACATATATGGACGAGCTTCATGAGCGGGGTTATTCCGCCCATCCTCATAACTCCACCCCGAATTATATCTGCTGCTCCATTCAGTATCCAATTTAGCCTTACCCATATCTTTCCCTCAGCGGTTTCGGGTGCTAGGATAGGAATCTCGAGCTTATCCGCCAGCCATATATAGGCTGAGATGTTATTCTCATCCATTGGCTCCTCAAGCCAGTAGAAGTTGAGATTCTCGATCTCCCTGCCTATTCGCAGTGCTTCTTCTCGGTTATAGCAGTGATAACAGTCGAGCATGAGGGTGACGTCATCTCCAACTGCCTCCCTAACGGCTCTGCAGGCTGCCATGTCCATTTCCGGGTTTGGAGCCCATTTTATTGGTGGAAACCATGTATGCAACTTTATAGCCTTATATCCGCTCTTAACGAGGTCTTCCGCGAATTCCGCGTAGGCTTCTGGACTGTTCAGTCCTCCTTCTATCTCGTCTCCGACCATCGTGCTTGCGTATGCCTTAACCTTATCTCTATATCCACCTAGAAGCTTGCATACTGGAGCATTGAAGTATCTTCCGGCGAAGTCCCATAAAGCCATATCTATGACTGCGAGTTGCTCGCTGCTTATGAGTTGTCTTGAGCCTTGGAGGTCTCTATAGAGATACTGCCAGATCCTCTCCCTATCAAGCGGGTTCATCCCAACTATCGCCGGCTTTATTATGCGCTCATTTATTCTCTTATCTCCTCCGAAGCAGTATCCATCTATACCCTCATCCGTGACTATCCTCGTTAGGGTTTGATATGCAGTGTGCTCCTCGGCTGGATGTGCATGCCCGGCAATATCAAAGCCTATCCTAGACTTATACTTGAAGGTTATAGTCTCGACATCAACGATCTTCAAGTTATTCTCCTCCAGTTGAAGTTTAAGCCTACATATAATTTGTTTACTTTGACTCTATAGATAATCTGAGATGCTTCTTTGCCTCTTGATTGCATCTTTCCCCCTTTCAGTCTCGTTCTTCTCCTCTGAGAAGACTATCTTTCCATATACTCCATCATATCCCGGGATGACCTTAACCCTCTCCTCCCTGACCTGCATGATAGCATCTGCAATCTCTACGTTTGAGAGATCGGCTATCTCCTCAAAGGGCGCATTTAAGAGCACGTTATATTCGCTTCCGAACCTTGAGATTAAGCTATTGTAGATCCTCCATACCCTCTGAAGCCCCGGATAATTCACGCCTAGAACCGTTTGAATAATCTCGCTTAATGGAAGAAGATGCTTGTAGCCTGGAACGCCTCTAGGCGTGAAGCCTTTAGGCCTATCAGCCAATTCATCTACTCGTTGATCAACGCCCTTAGTGAGCTCCCTATGGCAGACTGGACAGATATTTCCGATTGACCTAGCTTCCTCAGGAGAAAGCGATACTTTGCATGCTCTATGCCCAGTCCAATGATACTTTCCATATTCCGGGTATGTCTCGATGGTGAATAGGAAGCATTCTGGATCCTTACTCTGAATGGCCTCTATGATCTCATCGTATGTGGGAACTTTAAGGTTGAAGACGTTTGCTTCTCGACCTATCCGCCAAGGCCAGAATGAGTGTGAATCACTATTTGAGACTAGCGCATATTTGTCTAGGGCGCTGAGACGCCAATTCATTGGGGGATCGGATGATAATCCCGTTTCTAACGCAAAGATATGCTTGGTCATATCTTGGTAGCAATCCTCAATGCTGTTGAAGCCGCTGAAGGCCCCGAACAGGCTGAACCATGGAGTCCATACATGCGCTGGGATGATGACGTTCCTCTTAGAAGTCTCCATCACCTCCTCTACAAGTTCAGCTGCGGTCATCCGTAGGGATGGACGGCCATCAACCGATAGATCTCCATACTTTGAGAGTCTATCTCTAATTTGATCCGCAACCTCCAAGTTTGGGGATAGTATGAGGTGATGTATCCTTTTCAGTTTGCCCTCGAATGTGAATACCGTTGAAACTTCTCCTGTAATCATAAAGTATAATGGCGAGTCGGATTTTCTAAGAGGCTTATATAGTCCAGTACCTGACACCTCTGTTAGCTTCTCCCTAAGCTCCTTAAACCATTTTGGATGCGTGAAATCTCCAGTTCCAACGAGATTTAATCCCTTTATAGGGGCGAAACGGGCGATCTCATCTATATCCATCTTTGCACTTGTCGCTCGGCTGTATTTGCTGTGAATATGCAAATCAGCATATACAATCACGACTCGTATGCGTCCTCCCATAAAATTTTAGGCTTAATTAGTTGAACCCTAAAGGTCGGGTATTGAACCTTAAAATTTGAGATTATCCTTTTCCTCCTACGGTGGATCCACGCATAAACACATGAGCTAAAATTATAAAAGCGTATTGGCAACTGCATGTTGCTCCTAGATCATCACATTTTCGACGACCTCTAACATTCCCAATATATTGTAGAAGCATAAATTCTCAGAAATTAGACTTGGATTTGACATCAAAATTTTTGGCGGGCCCGGGGGGATTTGAACCCTCGACCTCAGGCTTTCCCCGCTGATTCCCGCTCCGAAGGCTTACGCTTTGCTCTGCGCCCTGTCCAGACTAGGCTACGGGCCCCATTTATAGCTTTTAAATGCTTCCTTTTATTCTATATGCTATAAAAAGGTGAGGGTTTGCGAGGCTACATTTTGGGCTGATATTCGTTTAGCTCTTATTCTTCCTTTGTAGTTATTCTGCTTAGATCTCCGGTGAAGGCGGCTTCTAGAACTCCCTTCATATACTTTTCTATGTCTCCTACCTCTGGATCTAATGGAACAGGCATATTTAGCAGCTTCATCTTGAGCTGCGGATCCTTAGCTGCCCTCAGCATCCTATCTATGTGGGCTTGGGTTGCACCTGCCTCCTTCAGGGTGGTTGGGAAGCCAAGTGACTTATTAAATTCTATCATCCCCTTAGCAACGGTCTCTCCGAGCTCTCTATCAGATAGAGACTCCAGATCCGCATCCTTAGATATGAATCCCTCATCTTGAAGTATTGGACCGACCGTTAAGAGTTGATCTCGAATGCTTGGGGAGAAGAATACCGTGTAGTACGGCAGTAGGATGGCGCATGCCCTTCCATGAGTGAGGACGTCAACGAGTGAGAAGCTGCCCAGATGCGGCCCATTAGTTCCACCTATCATAATGGAGTATCCGCCGAGATCCGTTCCAAGACCCAATGCAACCCGAGCATCAACATCATCCTTCAAGGCATCCTTCAAATTCTTTATGATCAGCTTAAAGCCTAGAGTCGTGATCCTCTTTGATTCCTCATAGTAGTCCTTGCCAGTAGCTCCCATGAACACCTCCCATAGATGGGCAATACCATCCAATGCCCCGTCAAGCGTTAAATCTCTAGGCGCACCAATAGTAACTCCGTAATCGAAGATAGCTCTGGGCGGGGTTATGGCCTCATCCACGATCAGCTTCTTCTGGCCTACAATCGGATCTGTGATGTTCGAGTATTTCGTTAGGTGAGCCGCCGAGCTAGCGGCCGTCTGAACGGCTATCATGGGCGTTAACTCCTTACCCGTCGCCTCCTTCATCCTAGTCACTATTCCCGTTCCAAAGTATGGATCTATCATGCCAGCTACATCCCAGTTAACTCCGAGAACATCAGAGACTTCTGAAGGCTTGAACGTCGTTAGGACGATGGCGGCTTTAACGCCATCGATGGTGCTTCCACCGCCAACTGCTATTACGCTGTCAGGCCTATAATTTGCGATTTGAAGAGCTATTCGATAAAGATCTTCCCTTGGACAGTTAGGTCTAGCTCCACGCACAATATTGTATGAGACTCCATGCTCATCGAGGGAATCCATTATCCCCTTCAGATGCTTCTGAGCCCACTTTGAGCTACTCCCGACGAGGACAGTTTCATCTCCGAATTCAGCCGCGAACTCACCTGTCTTCTTTAGAACGTTTAGTCCGAAAACGTATGAATTGCCCTTCCAGCCCTCTAAGATCTTACGGGCCTCTTCCTTCTCGTCCAATTTTAGGCTACCCCCAAGATTAAGCAGTTTCCTTCACGCATTCACTAATTCCCTTAGGGATATAAAAGATTACTTGAATTCAAAAAGGCTAAAAGGCCAAATGCGGATTATCTGATGTTGGATAGGAAGGGATGTGTGGAGTTGTCTGGTCGAAAGAGAGTTTATGTCACAAGGAGACTGCCAGAAGAAGCAATGAGAATGCTGAAGTTGAAGTTTGAGGTTGAAGTATGGCCTGAGGAGATGCCTCCACCAAAAAAGGTCATAATTGAGAAGGTGAAGGAAGTAGATGGACTGATCTGCCTACTAACCGAGAAGATCGACAGGGAGGTAATCGAGGCTGCTGGTTCACAGTTCCGCGGAATAAGCCAGGTCGCCGTTGGATTCGATAATATAGATATTGAAGCTGCAACTGAGAGGGGCATATACGTGACGAATACCCCTGGAGTTCTAACAGAGACTACGGCCGATTATGCCTTCGCTCTTCTCATGGCAGTCGCCAGGAGGATAGCTGAGGCTGACAGATACGTTAGATCAGGGAGATGGAAGGTTCCATGGGGCCTAATGATGCTTTTAGGTCAGGATGTCTGGGGCAAGACAATCGGGATCATCGGAATGGGCAGAATAGGATCAGCGGTTGCCCGCAGAGCGAAGGGAATGAACATGAGGATACTGTATTATGATATCAGAAGAAACGAGAAGGCTGAGAGGGAATTAGGAGCGGAATACGTTGATCTTGAGACTTTACTAAGGGAGTCCGATTTCGTCACAATACACGTTCCGCTAACACCAGAAACACGCCACCTCATAAATGAGGAGAGACTGAAAATGATGAAGAGAACGGCCTGCCTAATAAATACTTCAAGAGGGCCAGTTGTAGATGAGAAGGCCCTATATAAGGCTCTTAAGGAGGGCTGGATATGGGCTGCGGGATTAGACGTTTGGGAGGAGGAGCCTACGAGCGTGGACAATCCATTGCTCGAGCTCGAGAATGTGACTGCCTCGCCTCACATAGCAAGCGCCAGCATCGCGACAAGGACGAAGATGGCGATCATGGCCGTTGAGAACATGACTGCAATACTTGAGGGGAGGGTTCCGCCAAACCTCGTAAACAAAGAGGTTTTAAAGGTTAGGCCGCCGTCAAGATAGTTTAAGCCTGCTGAAGATTTATCCCTTCTAATCTTTTTATAATCTCGGTTCTAAGCCTATAAACATCCACCGTTACTTTCTAATCCCTCATAGAAGACTTTTGGGCTGAGCTCTCTGAATTCATCCGTCTCTTGAATTATATGTCTCCGTATATCAACGCATAGATGACATTTAGAGACGTATCCATCCCTCAACTCTTTATATCCATATTCCTTCACTGCGAACTCGTATAGACGCTTCATTCCCCTGTCTGACGTCAGCATCTCAAGTATTGGGTGATCATCCAAGTTTATTCCGGAGAGTATGGCGTCCATGTCCCTTGCATCTCCAAGCGATATTCCACCGCAGTATCCAGTCATGTAATTGCAGTAATTATCTACGTGTATGTGCCATGGCCTAGTTAGCTCCTCAATGCATGAACCAGCAAAGAACCTCTCAGCCGGGTATCTTCTGAAGAGTTTGCCTAGCCTATAGCACGCTCTACCCATTGGTATGAGTTCAGCATAATAGAGCCCTGAAGCTCCAACTCTTCTGAGGTAATCATCAAACGATAATCTCTCATTGATATTGAGCATTCTGAATTGGCTGTAGAAATACTCCTGATATACGAGGACTTCATCCCCGAAGACTTCCCTTGCTATGCGAATCGCCCTCAACGTCCTCTCGAAGGGAACATATTCAAGTATGAATGGATTAACGCTTATCAGTATGCCGTGAAGACCCGCTTCCTTCAGTCGATTCAGCCTTTCCCTTGCGATCTCATCTGAGACAGCCCAGAAAGCGTTTGTCTCAACAAAGAGAGATGGAACTTCAAATTTATCGGCGATCCTAACGAGTTTTAATAGTAGGTCGTAGTTGAGGAATGGCTCCCCTCCAGTGAAGTGCAGACCCAAATTAACGCCGATCCTTCTATATCCTCTCGGATACTTCCTCCGGAAGATCTCAGAGAGATTCCTGATTATCCTCTCAGCATCTGAGAAGCTCAGCCAATCAGCCCTTAACCTCGGAGAGCAAGCATACATGCAATGTCTGCATTGGCTATTACACTTGTATGTGAGGAATATACCTCCTGATATGGGCTCTTGAACCTTAAGGATCCTCATCTCATCCAGCCACTCAAAATTATGGCAACACCAAATATTTTATTTGGATCTCATGTTTAAGGCGGGAAGTTAAAATTGTATTAAACGACAATAAAAGTTAATCGCTTATATTTCAGTTTCTCCTATTTCTGGTAAGGCAAGCATCCATGCAGACCCACTTTGAGATGATAAACCTTGGAGATGTATGATGTCATAATTGTTGGGGCTGGAACTGCTGGGTGTATGGCCGCTAAGGTCTTAGCCTCAGAGGGATTCGAGGTCTGCTTGATCGACAGAAAAGATAAGCAGCGGATCGGAGATAAGGTATGCGGAGACGCTGTTGGGAAGCATCACTTCGACAATCTGGGCTTGCCTTACCCGTCTGGAGACGAGAAGGAAGGAGACATAACTGGCGTAAAGGTCTACTCTCCAGATAAGAGAACAATCTTCAAAATATCCGGTTATGGATTGACTGGCTTCATGATTAATAGATATCTCTTCGGTCAGAGGCTTCTCAGATACGCCATCGATTCAGGCGCAGAGTTGAAGGATGGAATTCACGTTTCAAAGCCGATAATCAAGGATGGATATGTGATAGGAGTCTCTGCGAGAAGATTGAAGACGGGAGAGAAGATCGAACTCTTCGGTAGAGTAACGGTTGATGCAAGCGGTGTCTCAGCCGTTATACGCAGAAAACTTCCATCCACCATGGGAGTAGACGTAAATGTTGAGCCTGAAGACCTCGTGGTATGTTACCGTGAAATAAGAAAGTTGAGAAGGGGCATTGAGGAGTCAGAGTTCTGCGAGATCTACTTAAGCCAGAGGATCGCCCCCGGAGGATACTACTGGATATTCCCAAAGACTGAGGGGAGAGTTAATGTTGGCCTGGGAGTGTCCCAAACACGGAGGGAAGCGAATCCTAAGATCCAACTTTATAAGAATGTGATCAGTGAGCCGCTATTCGAATCTTCTGAGATAATAGATTCGGGTGGGGGGATCGTTCCTACCCGCAGACCACTGGACAGCCTTGTCGGAAACGGAGTTGTCTTCATAGGCGATTCAGGATGTCAAGTTAATCCGATTCATGGAGGAGGAATAGGGCCATCAATGATGGGAGGGAAGATCTCCGGCGAGGTTATCTCGGAGGCTCTTGAGAAGGGTGATGTAAGCATCGATGCGCTCTGGCCCATAAACGTCAGGTTCATGGAGAGTTATGGGCTGAAGCAGGCTGGACTCGACATATTCAGGATATTCCTTCAGGGATTAACCGATGAGGAATTGAATTACGGCATGAAGTATCAGCTTATAACAGAGGAGGATGTTTTAAAGGCTAGCATCGGAGAGGAGATAAGGCTGAATATAAGCGAGGTTGCGAGGAGATTCCTCGCCGGACTTAAGAGGATAGGCTTCCTAAATTCGCTGCGTAGAATGGCCGGCATGTCAAGGGAGGTTAGGGAACTCTATAGGCACTATCCTTCCTCGCCAGATGAATTTTCAGAATGGAGGAGAAGGGTCATGGAGATATTCAGCTTGGCTAAAAGTTCATTTTGGAAGAGATGAAGGTCGCGGCTCTAATAAGCGGCGGTAAGGATTCTGCTCTTGCATTATATAGGGCTATGAAGAGAGGATACGATATAAAATATCTTGTAACTATGATTCCACAGCGAGAGGATAGCTGGATGTTCCATTATCCAAATGTTCACCTAACGGATCTGTTCGCGGAGGCATGCGGCATACCGCTGATCAAGGCTGAAACTTCAGGAGTGAAGGAGAGGGAGCTTGAGGATCTAAAGCGCACGCTCATAGGCTTGGATATTCAGGGGATAGTATCAGGCGCTGTTGGATCGACCTATCAAAAGAGAAGGATAGACATGATTTGTGCAGAGATAGGATTGAAGTCCATAGCTCCACTCTGGGGCGAAGATCAAATGGTATTAATGGAGGAGCTGATATCCGAGGGCTTCGAAGTCATCTTCATCGGAGTCTATGCATACGGTTTAGGTAGGAATTGGCTGGGCAGAAGACTTGACAGGCAGACACTAAACGATCTAATTGAGCTTAATAGGAAATATGGCATCTCATTAATTGGTGAGGGAGGAGAATACGAGACCCTAGTATTGGACGCACCCTACTTCAAGAAGAGAATAAAGATTCTGAGGCATAGAATCGTATGGAAGGGAGACAGCGGATACCTACTAGTTGATGAGGCTGAACTTGAGAGAAAAATAGACATTCATGCACATTTTTGTGCACGAAAGTCTTAAATATGACATTAACGTTCAAATTTAGTCAATCTGCAAATTTCGAGGCGCAATTAGGATGAATAGAAAGATATTCCTCAGCGAATCCGAGATTCCAAAGCAATGGTATAACATTCTGCCCGATCTACCTGAGCCTCTTCCGCCGCCCATGGACCCCGAAACCAGAGAGCCCGTAAAGCCTGAGAAGTTAATGATGATCTTCCCTAAAGAATGCATTAGACAGGAGATCAGCCAAGAGAGATTTATTCCAATACCAGATGAAGTGCTGGAGATTTATAGGCTGTGGAGGCCGACTCCGCTCTTTAGGGCAAGGAGGCTTGAGGAGGCCCTTAAGACTCCAGCGAAAATATACTATAAGTATGAGGGAGTGAGCCCGCCGGGAAGCCACAAGCCTAACACGGCTGTTGCACAGGCATACTTTGCTATGAGGGAGGGAGTTGAGAGACTTGCAACAGAGACCGGTGCTGGACAGTGGGGTTCAGCCCTCGCCTTCGGATGTGCAATGTTCGACATGAAGGCGACAATATACATGGTTAAGGTGAGCTACGAGCAGAAGCCGTATAGAAGGATAATAATGCAGGCTTGGGGAGCTGACGTCTATCCAAGCCCAAGCGAAAAAACCGAGACTGGAAGAAGGATATTGAAGGAAGATCCGAACAGCACTGGGAGCTTAGGCATAGCGATAAGCGAAGCTGTCGAGGATGCCATTTCACATGAAGATGCTAAATATGCGATTGGAAGCGTCGCGAATCACGTTCTACTCCATCAAACGGTTATTGGGCAGGAGGCTAAGGAGCAACTAAGCCAGATAGATGATTATCCTGATCTAGTAGTCGGATGTATCGGGGGTGGAAGCAGCTTTTCAGGCCTATACTGGCCATTCTACTATGATAAGGTCTCGGGTAAGGCTCCTAAGGACGTAGAGTTTCTGGCGGTAGAGTCGACGGCATGCCCATCAGTAACAAAAGGCTTCTACACATATGATCATGGAGATACGGCGAGGATCACGCCTCTATTCAAGATGCATACTTTAGGGCATACCTTCATTCCACCGCCAATCCACGCTGGCGGACTCAGATATCACGGGATGGCTCCAACCCTCTGCTTACTCAATAGAAGGGGGATCGTGAAGACAGTAGCGTATAATCAGGTTGAGGTATTCGACGCTGCCAGTCAATTCATAAAGGCTGAGGGAATAATTCCAGCTCCGGAGCCGGCTCATGCAATAAAGGCGGTGATAGATGAGGCAGTAAGATGCAGGGAGACAGGAGAGGAGAAGACCATTCTATTCCTCCTATGTGGCCACGGACACTTCGACATGCAAGCCTATGACGATTACTTCTCTGGTAAACTGCAGCCTTATGAGTATCCAGAGGAGAAGGTTAAGGAGGCCATGCGGAAACTTAAGGATCTATATCCATGGCTTGAAATCGAGATAGATTGATCAGAGACTGCCTTAAATCCCCCTCCAAAAAGTTATATTTTGTCCCAAATTTCTACTAGAATTTGATGGGAGTTTAAGTATGGGATCCATTCTCTCCTTGGGATCCTCATTCTCCTCTTAATTCTCCCATCAACCCAACAATTCTCTTTGGGGACAGAGAAGAATAAACACACGTATTATCGCGTGAACCCCTCAAGACTATATATCTCTATCGACCTTACAAGGCAACTCACGGTATATATGACGTCTCGAAGGGCTGGCACATAGACAAGTATTGGAATACCAATGAGGGCTACATAGCGATTATAGGCGCAGAAGAGGAGACCCACGTCAAAGTGTATATTATGCCCGGCTTGAAGCTCATCAAGAGATTAACGTTGAGGCCGCTTGAGAAAAGCCTTATAACCCTTCCAAACGGCACAATCTTTAAGGTCTCATCCGATAAGCCAGTTGGAGTTTTGGCCTTCTCGAAGAATTCGAATCCCGACATGCCAATGGGGATCCATCCGGTACTGCCATCCACCTACTATCCATCGATTGATGGAGGCTACTCCGGGAAGAGATTCGCCCTCATGGCATCCCAAGAACTAACTGGAGAGCCATATATGATCTTTGCTTTGGAGCCTTCAGAGGTTACATTGACTAGGGAGGATGAGATGAGGCAAGTATTTAAGCTCGAGGCAAACGGCTTCAAGAGGCTCGCGTTGAAGCCTTTCATGGCGTATAAGATCGAGTCAACAGGTAATATAATGGTCTATTCAGGATAGTCTATTCAGGCAGATGTGATAATGGTTGAGAGCGACAAGCCTATAACGTTCGAGTTTGGCCACAGCGGAGATATCAAGCCCCTATTCAGCTATTGGCTGCGGAGTAACATACATTGGAGTTAGACGAAACGAGGTTATCCCGATGCATGCCGATAAACTCGACGGTTGAACTCCACATCTTCGCATCTGAGGATA
>QMXE01000009.1 GCA_003661975.1 Candidatus Bathyarchaeota archaeon | reverse complement strand
TCCAATAGCCGGATTTCTAGCATTAATTGTAGTTGGGGTTTTAGCTGAGGAGATCAGGAGGGAGGATCCCGGAACTGAGAAGATGAGGAGGATAGCCTCCTACATTGAGGAGGGAGCGAGGGCCTTTCTGAGCAGGGAATTCAAGACTATAACATACTTCATAATCCCCTTTGCATTCTATTATGGATCTTCCTACGCTGGGAGATATCATTAGGCTTCATTTTAGGCGCTGTAAGCTCCTTGCTGGCTGCCTACATAGGCATGATGATAGCCGTTAAGGCAAACGTTAGAACTGCAAGCGCCTCGATTAAAGCTCCTGAAAGAGCCGTGATGATAGCATTCAGAGGCGGAGGGGTAACTGGACTCTCCATAATCGGCATGAGCCTACTCAGATTGGGCATACTATACATCCTGTATAATAGGGATCCAGAGCTGCTAGTCGGGTATGGATTCGGAGCGAGCTTAGCGGCTCTATTCGCTCAGCTGGGAGGTGGAATTTACACGAAGGCAGCAGATGTAGGCGCCGACCTAGTAGGGAAGATCGAGGCTCGAATACCAGAGGACGACCCTAGAAACCCAGCCGTCATCGCCGATCAGGTTGGAGATAACGTCGGCGACTGCGCTGGCAGAGGAGCAGACCTATTCGAGTCCTTCTCCGATAACATCATAGGAGTCATGATAGTCGGATTGGCCTTCACAAGCATCTATGGATATAAAGCAGTCATATTCCCAATGCTCATAGAGTCTATAAGCATAGTAGCGACGATAATAGGCATATTCCTCGTCAGAGAGGGGCGAGATCCAATAAGATCAGTCTATACGGGATTCTTTTCAACAGGCATCCTCTGCATCATTGGATTCTACTTAGTCTCAGTTCAATTCATGCATGACATAAGACTCTTTTACTGCACTACGCTTGGGCTCCTAACAAGCCTAATAATAGCGCTGCTCGTACTCTACTATACGAAGACCGGAGGCAGCGTAACGAGGAGAATAGCCGCTGCATCGCAGAGCGGAGCGGCGATAAACTTGATAATCGGCCTCTCATACGGCTTGGAGAGTGCTGTTCCCCCAGTAATCCTCGTGGCACTCGTAGTGGTAGCCTCATACCTGATATTGGGCGGGGGACTGCAGGGGATCTATGGCATCTCAGCGTCCACCGTTGGAATATTATCGACGACGGGCATAATAATGGCCTCTGACACATTTGGGCCTATAGCCGATAATGCGCAGGGAATAGCCGAGATGGCAGGTGAAGAAGACTTGAGAACAGCTGAGAGCCTAGATTCCGTTGGAAATGTTACTAAGGCGATAACTAAGGGCTATGCGATGACATGCTGCATTCTCACGGCGATCGTAATCCTATTCGCCTACATGATGACAATAATCAAATATTCAGGCATGACTTACACGCTTGAAAGCCTCACAGTCAACATTATACACCCGAAGGTTATATGCGCCATATTCCTCGGCGCAGCCCTACCACTCATCTTCTCAGCCCTAGCGATAAGAGCCGTCGGGAAAACATCATTTCAAATGGTAGAGGAGGTCAGGAGACAATTCAGGGAGATACCTGGACTACTAGAGGGAAGGGCAAAGCCCGATTACTCAACATGCGTAGATATAAGCACGAGAAACGCGCTGAGAGAGATGATCCTACCCACGCTTTTATCGCTGATCTTCCCAATAATTGTTGGCTTCATCTTTAATGTATGGGCTTTAGCCGCCTACCTAATAGCAGTCAGCATAGTCTCAAGCTTGCTTGCAATATTCATGTTCAACTCTGGAGGGGCATTCGATAATGCAAAGAAATACATTGAAATGGGACATTTCGGGGGGAAGGGAAGCCCAGCTCACGCGGCCTCGGTCATCGGCGATACAGTTGGAGATCCCCTCAAGGACTGCGCGGGCCCATCCCTACACATTCTGGTTAAACTCCAAAACATACTCTCGATCACTATGCTCCCAATACTTCTGCAATACGCCCTTCATTGGTGAATACGTCGGATTTTAATGCTTCCCTGTTTATACGATTTTTTGATATGCTGACATTACTGTTCTACTCGAGCTCCCTTCCAGCCTTCCCCTTCATCCTTCTCATCTTTATCTTGTGCTGAAGTGTTAGGAGCTTCTCAGGCGTTAATATCTTACTCGTGGCGTATAATACCATTAGCGTCAGGGCGGCTGAGTATGGTATTCCATACAGGACCTGCATCGGCATGGGCGTGAATATCATCTCCCTGGCCATTATCATTGGGTATGATGTGGGCACGGCGTAGACTATTATTTGAAGTGGCAGCGGAAGGGAGTTAACGCTTGCGTAGATTATGAGTAGCGACGGAAGCATTATCGGAATGACTATCACGCCTAGAAGGGAACCCGCGATCCTAACGTCGCTGCTTAATGCACCTAGGACAACGCCGAGCGATGTCATAAATAGAATCGCTAATATCATGCTTGCGGCGAGGAGTATGTATGATTGTGGGGGTGGAGGAGGCAGCTCCCTCAGCGGGCCTCCCATCTCTAAATTTAAGCCCAAGCCGCCGAGGGAGATTTGGAAGTATAGTAGGAAGCCGACCGCGAATATTATGCCGCCGAGAACGGCGACGACGGAGGAGCCTAAGAGCTTCGCCAATAATATGTCGTATCGGCTCACTGGGAAGGTCAGTAATGTCTCAAGCGTCTTCTCCTCATTCTCAACGGCAGTGGCCGTAGCTGCTATCTGAGCAACGCTCATTGCTATGACGAAGAGGAAGACTGGAACCATAACTCCATAGCCCATCACTATCTGCCCAAAGATCGATCCTGGAGGAGCATGTATGACCCGGCCTTTAACCACAGTATACTCAGTGACGTTAAGGGGGTTCCTAAGGACTTCTGGATCGACATTCGGGGCTATCTTGGATATTAACGTTGAACTGAGAATGTCAGATGCCCTGCCCAATACGTTGCCGACGGCAGCCTGAACCCCCATTGATTCGAAGCCCATACTCCTCATGATCGAGTAGACCTCAATATTCACCCTTCCAAATTGCCTCAGGCTTTCCTCGAATCCCCTGCGGATCACAAGTAGGGCCTTGGAGCCTGACTTCTCAGCCGACTTAACGGCCTCATCCAGGCTCTTGGAGCCCGCATCTATAACCTTCAAGCCTACATTGCTCAGCAGCGAAATGAATCTTCTACTAGTCTCTGTTTCATCCTCATCGATAACCATAACTGTTAACTCGCCCATCGCAGCCTCAGCGGCTTGACTTGCAGCCATAGAAATGGCGAAGCCTATTATCGGAAACATTATGACTGGCCCTATCAGGCCTATGTATATACGTGGATCCCTAAGTAGATCCTTAACTTCCTTCTCGACTAAAGGCCTAAGCCCTCTCATCTCTTAAGCACCTCCAGGAATGCCTCTTCGAGGTTTGAGACTCCATACAGATCCTTTACCTCTTGAGGCTCGCCCTCCATAATTATCCTCCCCCTATGAATGAATGCAAGCCTAGTGCATAGATGCTCAACCTCAAGCATGTTGTGGCTCGATAATATTACTGATCCACCATTCGAGACATGCCTCTTAATTATATCCCTAACATGCTGAGCGTGAAATACATCCAATCCAGCCGTAGGCTCATCTAGGATCGCAAGTTTAGGCCTAGTCATCAATGCTCTGGCAACCTGAATCCTCCTCTTCATCCCCCTACTGTAAGTCTTCATCTTATCCATTATTCTATCCCCAAGCCCAGAGATCCTCGCAGCCTCCTCAACGGCCTCCTCAACATCCCTTTTAGACTTGAAGTATATTCTAGCAACGATCGATAGATACTCGTATCCCGTCAGATTCCTGTATGTCCCAGCGTCCTCGGCTAAGTAGGAGATTAACTCCCTGATCTTCGAGGCTTCCTTTACAACGTCGTATCCGAGGATCCTAACATAGCCGCTTGTAGGCAGGAGGAGAGTCGCTAGGATCCTAAGCGTCGTCGTCTTCCCAGCGCCGTTAGGCCCTATCAAACCGAATATCTCACCCTCATCGACACTGAAGGATACTCCATTTAGGGCGGTTAATCCCCCAAATTGCTTAACTAGACCTTTAATCTCAACTATCCTCTCATCGGCCATACTAATTCACTCAGCCCTTTAAATCACCAAAATGATAATGGGCAATTATACTTTTTGTTTTTTAGGATGGATCATTCCATCATAGAGCCATTATTAAGATGGAAACGCTAAAAAGCGTATTGTGGCTACATATTTCCATCCAGCCTGGAAAGGGTGATCGCTATTCCATTTAAGCCGCTCCATTTATGTCCAGCCTTACTATTCGGCCTTCCACTGAGAAGATATCTACACGCCCCAACCTTCTCATCGTCGCGAATGTAATCGTGGATATCGAGCCGATCCTAGTGCTCCTCCTCTCATTACCTCACCCCCTGCATGGATACCTGCACACTTTCCTCTCAGCCTCCTTCTAGGCATGGGCCTCGTATACCTAATGTTCATGCTTGAAGCCCCATTACTTCCATATTATAGGATTCTGTTACTCGAGGGAGATAGGAGGCTGGGGCTGAGATCCTTCATGGCAGCCGGAGTCTCAGGGACGATACTCCACATCCTCCTCGACGTACCATTATACAGTGATATCCGCCTATTCTATCCTATCATAACAAATCCATTAATCAGCCTCCTCATCAACGGCTTCTGCATCTTCGCTGGCATTGTAGGCATAATCATCTACATAACAATCTCAGTCTATACGCTCTACGCTTGGATGAGAAGCAAGTATAGGTCGTCCCTTCGCAACTACCTGAAGATGGAGCAGAGATTCAGGTTTTTCGCTGTTGATTAGCGTTGCGCCTACTTTTATAGGTGTGTCATGTAATCTTGTTTGGAGGTGTCTCATTTGAAGATCACGATGGTTGAGTCTGTGGAGTTTGAGATTCCATGGAGGAAGCCTCTTGAGGAGCCTATGAAGTGGTGTGGAGAGCAGGGCAGGAGGGGCAGGATACATAAGGTCTACTCGGATGAGGGGATAGTTGGATTATGCGATAATCCAATGGATGTTAGGGGATTGGCTAGGAGGATGATAGGTAGAGATCCATTCGACTTCATCCTAGATGATACTGTATGGCCACTTCAGGAGGCAATATATGATATTATCGCGCAGAAGCTCAATGTTCCAATATATAAGATTCTGGGAAAGAAATGTAGGGATAGAGTTCCAGTATGCTATTGGGTTCATCACTTCCCGCCTGAGGTCTTAGCCGAGGAGGCCGGATTGGCTGCAGACTCGGGATTCAAGGTTATAAAGTTCAAGTCTAGGCCATATTATGATGTTGTTGAGCAGGTTAGGGCGATCTCAGATGCTGCTCCTGAGCTCAGCATAATTCCTGATGCTAATGGCTCATGGTGGCTTCCATCAAGGGCTATAAAGATAATTAAGAGCATCGAGAAGTATGAGATATTCTGCGTTGAAAGTCCAATTCCGCAGGCTGATGTTAGGGGATACCTTAGGCTCAGGGAGAAGACGGATATTCCAATCGCGATTCACATGGGAAATCCTGATCCGATAACGGCTATATCTACTGGCATGTGCGATTACTTCGTTATTGAGGAGCCCGGAGTTAAGAGGACCCTGCAGTATGCGGCGATAGCCGAGTATGCCTCTCCATACGAGTCCTCAAGTGGAGATTATGGTAAGGGCTTTAGGGTTGGAGGCATGCCAGTGTGGCTTGAGGGGTTCGGCAGAACTGCCATAGCCGAGGCCTTTCAGATCCACTTGGCATCGGTTATAGAGGCGGCTACGCTTCCAAGCCCATTCTTCATACATAGGCTTAGGGAGCATCCGCTGGTTGAGGATCCACTTGAGGTTAAGGGTGGAACGGTTAGGGTTCCTGAGAAGCCCGGGCTTGGAGTAACCTTAGATGAGGCTGCCCTAGAAAGATACTGCGTTAATAGGATAATAATTCAGTAATGCCCGTCGAGCCGAAAAAGCTTTTAAGGCTTAACGGAGCCTATTACCTCTGGGGTTTATTGGGATGCCAAGAGAACTGATTGCAATAGCTCCCAGAAAAGCAGTTATTAGAGAGTATGAGGAGCCGCCTCTCAAGCCTAGGCAGGTTAGGATTAAGAGCCGCCTATCAGCCGAGAAGCATGGAACATCGCTTACCCTATATCGGGGTTTATCTCCATTCTCAACGAAGACTCTGGATGAGAAGTTAGGGGTATTCGTGGATAAGCCTACTGGAAAGGGCGGGTACGGAGGATTCCCATTGAGGCTTGGAAATATGACTGTCGGTGTGGTCACGGAGGTTGGAGATGAGGTTGAAGGCTTAAAGGTTGGGGATAGAGTTTACGGGTATCTCCCAATAAGGGAGACTCATGTGGTTGATGAGGACAGGGTAAGCCTTGCCCCTCCCGATCTCAGCGATGAGGATCTTGTATGTATTGATCCAGCCGTTGTTTCATTGATGGCCGTTAGGGAGGGCCATGTCAGGGTTGGGGATAAAGTCGCGATCTTCGGGCTTGGAGCGATAGGCTTAATGACCGTTCAGATGGCGAGGATTTCAGGTGCAACATGCATAGTCGCGGTTGAGCCGATCGATAAGCGGAGGAGACTCGCAGAGGAGTATGGAGCTGATCTAACCCTCAACCCATACGAGTGTGATGCCGGTTTGGAGATTAAGAGGAGATTCGGAGGGGTTGACGTGGCGATCGATACAAGCGGCTCATATAGGGCTTTACATCAGGCGATTAGGGCCACGGGCTATGGGGGAACTATTGTTCCAGTATCATGGTATCACGGTGAAGCCCGCGGATTAAATCTCGGAGAGGAATGGCACTTTAACAGGCAGATAATGGTCTCCGGGGCTAGGGTTGAAAGCGAGCCTTACAGGGATTATCCGAGATGGGATAGGAAGCGCGTATATGATACTGTGATCGAGCTATTCCGTAGGGGTGCCATAACGAGCAGGGGCCTGCTGCAACCAATAGTGAAGTTCGATGAGGCAGCTGAGGCGTATAGGATGATAGATGAGAAGCCTGAGGAGGCAATAAAACTCGCAGTTATCTACGAGTGAAACTGAAGATTCACGATAGAAAATGTAGTGCGGCGAGGCTTATTAGAGCCGCGGCTGTAACAGGAGGGATCATAACCCTCATGTAATCTTTCACTTCTGTCTTCAGCATTTTTATTGTTAATGAGACACATGGATGAACTGGAGTTAATACGTAACCCAAGAATATCCCATAGTATATCAGCGCGAACCTTGATGGCGAGATTGATCCGAACCTTGAGATGTATACCGGAAAGATTATTCCAGCCGGCGTTATTATCCTTCCGGTCGAGAATCCCAACGCGAATGCTATGCAGTAGATGATGCTTGGGGATAGGGGGAGATCTCTCATCAATTCTGGGATGCCGGAGGACCTGAAGACTTCAAGGAAGAATATTATGCCGATCATCATCGCTGCGAAGCTCCAGGGCTTCGCCTTCACAGTCATCTTTCTGAGATCAAACGGCTTAACCCGTCCAATGATGATTGCCAATGTGAGGCTTGAGGAAACGGCTATCAACGTTCCAGCCTCCTTAACCTGCGGATTCAGGAAGGCTCTGATCGAAGCATCCATTATAGGGGCTAAGAGCAGGATGATTAGTGGCTGAATTAGATCCTTAAGTGAGAATCTCCGTTCATACTCTATTCTCCCATGGCATCTTCTGAGCAGGAATATATATCCTAAGAGCAGGGAAAACAGCAATAGAACAGCCAAGTATGGAATGGGCCTATACAATTCCAAGTTTGCAGCTTCAGTTGCAATTATGAAGTTCGCTGAGATCGGATAGACAAGGTATAGTATATGCCTAAACCAGACGTTTATTCCAGCCTTCTCTCCACGTGGAAGGTTGCCTCCAGCCCTATCGACTATTGGAGCTGAGAGCAGAGCTCCCCCGGGCATAGTTAGCATTCCTATGAGAGCCGGCGAGAGCATCAGGAATGCCCTTCTTCCGATACGCATATTCCCGATCAGCCTATCCATCTGCCCGGTCTCGCTCATCACCTCGCCTATTAATGGGATCAATCCGACTGCTAAGGCTAATGCGATGGCCGATGGGTCAAGAAGAAGCCCTAACAGCAGAGGCAACAGGGAGTTTGGAATGGTTATTATTCCAAGCGTGAAGGCCGCAAGGAACATTGCGAGCGTTAGGCTTCTCTGCGAGACTAGGAGCAGAATGATCACTGACAGAATGAATGCCAGGAGGATATTCTGATCTCCCATTAGCCTCAAGCCTAAAACTTTCTTATGTAGCCCTCAAGCTGCCATGCTGACTTGAACTCCTCATTCAGATCAAGCATGAGGTATGCTCCTTGAATATTATAGTATGGCGGGCCTCTCCTAGAGAATAACGTTAATACCTTCCCGTTATGGTTGAACTTGTAGCCTTCAGCCGCAGGCTCATGCCCCCTAACTATGAACTTTACGTTTAGAGCCTCCAATGCAGCTGATGTAACATCCTCCCCGAAGAGCCTCCCGGCGCCCCTCGGCGATGGGAGAACACCGGATATTCCATCTCTAGGATCACTCCATAATATCTCCTCGAGTAGACTCTCAGATGGATGCCTCTGATATGCATATGCCAAGTCGTCTACTCCAGTTATTCCCGCCGGGACTCCGCCATGAACCATGAGGAACCTGCCTGGAACCAACGCTGCGGTATAGAATCTTCTGAATAGATTGCAGAGCGCATCGTATACTCGGCTCCATTCACCCCCGAACTTTAATTGTAGATGATATGGGAGGTCGTGGGGATGCGCAAGCAGGTCAGGTGGGCCTTCATGGTTTCCCTGGAGCAACACAACCCTATCCGGGAACATGGCCTTCAGGCTTAGCACTACAAAGTAGACTTCAGGCGAGTGTATGCCTCTATCTCCATAGTCTCCGAGGAATATTATGCGTGCATCTTCTCCCCTAGAGGCCTTCTCGACGAATTCGGAGTCTACTAGGATGTGTTTTAGGCTCTCTATGTCTCCGTGCAGATCCCCTATTATCGCGGCCTCTCCGGCTGGCGGTATGTATATCAGCCTACCCCTCAACCTTAATCTTCCAGACCCTCTTATCTCATCTGATATTAACCTCTCAACCTCATCTATTACGCCGAGAAGATCGTCTGCGGATATACTTCTCGCCCTCTCGATGAGCTCATACGCTTTCATCATTCGCCATCGCTCCATGATGTGCCGAAGCATATGTGAGCCTCCCCCGACTGAAGTCGGGGGCTTCCAGCGTTCGGCTGGGGCTTTACGCCTCCAGTCACATCTGCTGGTTCGGGGGGCTCACAGCTCCCCCATCCCATAGAGCTCATTAGCCTATGGGTTATGTTTATACATGCGTTTAAGTCTCTGTCATATTCCATTCCGCAGTTTGGACACTTGAAGATCCTTCCTTTTACTTGGGTAACATACCCGCATCTATGGCATATCTTCGATGTGTTCTTCGTCTCTTTCTTAGATAGGTATCTTACTTCGATTCCCTTTAGGTTTGCTTTGTATTTGATGTATGTCTGGAGTTTTCTGAAGGGTAGGCTGTGAAATCGCCTGTTGAGCCTCTTGGACTTTTTGAATTTTCTTCGTATCCCGTTTAGGTCTTCCATGACTATTATGGGCTTGGGGAACTGCTTTGCATAGGCGACTATCTCATTCGCTATGTGGAGCTGCTGGTTTACTTTGTGTCTTTCCCTTCTCCCGAGCTCCTTAACCTTTCCAATCCTGTTCTTCTCTTGAAGTTTTCTTCTTATGTGGCTGTAGAGCCCTCTGATCCGCTTGATTTCCCCGCCTCGCCAGAACCGTCCCTTCATGGGCTTGACTGGATCCTTTTTCGATATCGCTACTGCGACGGCTAGGTTGGCCTCTCCCCTATCTATCGCTATCACAGTTTCAGGTTCGTCAGGCAGTTCAACTGTCTTCTTTAGCACGAAATGAGCGTACCATTCCCCATCCCGCTTAACCATCTCAACAGTTGTGAAGCTCCATTCACCCCTAAATGCTTCCTCAATCCTCGCTTTCTGCTTTTCTCCAAAGACTATGGGCAAGCTGACCCTCCTCCCTCTGAACAGGCTTAGCGTTAACCAGTAGGGCGTTAGAACATTCGTTGTCTTGGAAAAGCTGTAACATCTCTTGTCGAAGCGTATGGATACTCTATTAGGCCTTAAAGCACTATTGTCCTTTCTGTTCTTCTGGAAGCTCTTCAATATTTCGATTGTCTTGTCCCTTGCTGTCTGAATTAAAGCCGTGTTCAATTTGAAAAGCCTCTTAGCCTTTTCATAGCCGTTCTCATGTAGAAGGGTCTTTGATGTTGAGTTGAAGCTGAGATACCGCCTGACAAGCCTGAAATATTCCTTGAGAGTCATATTTAACGCTAAAACCTTGTTCGGGTTAGGTTTGAAAACCTTTCCTATCACCGTCAACTGAACATCTCTCTGCAAGGGAACATCCCAAAACCAAATTCAAGATTGAAACACTTAAATCTTCCCGCGATTCAACTCCTCACTGAAGATGGGGAGTTTTCTCGCGGATTCTTTATAAATCTATGCTGGACAGAATGGAATTTAAGATCTATTGGGCGGTGATGGTTTGTCGAGATTTAGGGTGGGCTTTGAGGATTCTCTGGGTAGAATATTGCGTGAGGATCTCTGTGTTGGATGCGGCTCATGCGTGGCATCCTGCCCTCTCGGATGTCTGGAATATGCCGATGGAAAGCCGGTATTGATCGGGGATTGTAGTTCATGCGGCGTATGCTCTAGGGTATGCCCGAGATATGAATGCTCAGTTGGGGAGATTGAGAGGCTCATCTTTGGCAGGGAGAGGATGAGAGGTGAGGAGTTCGGGGTTTATAGGAGAGTCTGTATTGCACGGACGAGGCTCAGAGAGGTGAGGGTGAGATGTCAGGATGGAGGGGTAGTCACTACGCTTCTCCTATACGCATTGGAGAATGGACTTATAGATGGAGCTGTAGTCTCAGGCTTCGATGAGGATGAGCCCTTAAGGGCCTTTCCGATGCTCGCTAAATCCAAGGGTGAGATCCTATCCTCAGCTGGGACTAGATATGCATACTCTCCTAATCTGCTTGCACTTAGGGATGCGATCTCCCATGATTGTAGGAGGATCGCATTTGTTGGGGTTCCATGTCAAATTGAGGCTTTAAGGAGGATTCAGATCCTCCCAGTTAAGAGATACGCTGAGAGATTGAGTTTTGTCATAGGATTGTTCTGTAGCGGATGCTTCTCATATGATGGCTTAGCCGAGATGCTTAGGGATCTGCTGAGGCTAGATCCGAATGATGCTTTGAGGGTTAGGATTAAGGGTGATATCGCGGTTTTCACGGTTCATGGAGATGAGAGTCGCGTCTCCCTTAGAGATGCCAAGAAATACTTTAGGAGATGCAATTTGACATGCACTGACTTCTCAGCTGAGCTTGCGGATATATCCGTGGGGGGAATAGGCTTGGAGGGCTGGACGGTAACTGTTCTTAGAAGCAGCGTCGGCGAGGAGATATTTGATGATGCCGCTTCTAGGGGGCTTCTTGAAGTTAGGAATGCAGATGAGGAGACTATACGCCTTTTAGTTAGGGTCTCAAGGAGGAAACGTAGGATTGGATTGTCGAATCTACGGAGGCTTGGATATTCATGAATCTAAGGCATCCAAAAGTATCTTATAGTTTATCTTTCCAGCCGTGAATGTCCTTCCGGTCTTCAGGTCGTTTATTGTGACCTGAGCTGGAGCGAAGAGTTCAGGGTCGATCCTATAAAAGTCCATTTGGGCCTCTCTGTATATATCGGAGAACCTCCTGCCGTAAACTCTTGATGATGATGAGACCGCCCTTGAAGTTATCTCCTCTAGGAGGAACTCATCTCCGCATTCAACGTTGTAGTAGGCCGCTCCGCCGTATAATATTGCATCGTTCGTTCTGCCTATCGACTCCACCGGGTCCGGGTGGACTGGAAGTATGGGGGCTATGCTCCAAGCGTTGACTATGAGTCTTGGATCTAGCCCTAGCGTCATGAGTTTGTGGATTCCAGTCTCGGCTGTTCTACCGGAGACTTGCACGTATCCTGGGATAGTAGCCGTTGGAACGATTATGACATATAGGTTTTCGGGATGGACTCCGCATTTATCCGCTATGTATTCTATCACCGTATCTGGGGGAGGATCAGTGGCCTCGAGGATTATAATGGCCTCCTCCGATTCGTCATGGTAATTTAGGCTTTTATAGATTGATTTGGGCTTTAAGGCCAGCGCCCTCGCCGGTCCCGAGGCTATCGCTTCATACCCGTCCATTCTTATCTTCCAGCCTGCGAGCTGCGAAGCTAGCGTTGAAACTGCAGGTTGATCAGTATATACTGAGATTGCAGGCAGGATCCTGTCTCCTATGCTCATTGATGTCAATTCGGCCCTTCCAAGACCTCCCATGCATATCTCCGTTATTATTAGGCCGGCAGCGTATCCTCCATGGGCTTCTATTCCCGCATCTATCAGCGTCGCCCCAATCTGCGTCCTCTCAGCCTTCACTTGAAATCTCATATGCTCCTGTAGCATGAGCCTTACTAGCCTCATGGCTTCACGATTGACGCTTATCATGATCTCACCTTAAAGGTATCTCTCGTATGATCTGAGTTGCGGATTCCTGTCTCTTGAGATGTATAGTCTTCCGCTTCCTCCCTCAGCGTGGTCTCCCTCGAAAAGGTAGAATTGCCCCTCAATTCTCTCCCCGCATATCTTCACTTTCTCCCTTAAATCTTCAATCGTGAATGTTGGAAGCACGGATGAGACATGCCCGCATATCGCTATTTTACCCTTTACCATTGAAGCTCCAGGCCTTCCATGGGAGTTTCCCATTATGAGGATCTCTCCTCCCTGCATGTGGATCCCCGCGAATTCCCCAGCGTCCCCGTGAATCTTTATTGTTCCTCCCCTCATGTAGCATCCAGCCTCATTTCCGACATCTCCGTGGACTATTATAGATCCGCCTGTCATTCCTCTTCTGCTTCCCCTGTATGGTGCTGCCAAGTAGTCGCCTACTGACCCGTGGATCTCTATCTTTCCGCCCTTCATCATGCATCCAGCCCATGAGTCGACGTCTCCCTGGACTATTATAGATCCGCCTGTCATTCCCTCGCCTAGATGCATTCCCACATCTCCATGTATGATTATCGCTCCGCCAGTCATCTCAGCCCCTATCATCCTAACCTTCCTTAGGTCTCCGATTATGTGCAGTTCTATCTCATCCTTTACGCCTTCAGATTCGACTTTAATGTCGAATAGATCCCCAAGGTTTTTACGTCTGTTTCCCTCCCAGACCTTCAGGTTCATTATCTCCTCCAGCGGCTTCCCCATGAATTTGTCTGGACATAGTGAACTCGCGTATACTGGAACTCTAAATCTCCTTTTGGGCTTTATTGTGTATTTGATCTTTTATCTCCTCCAGGCGTCATTCGCATTGAGGAGTGTAGGTAATCCTCTTGGATCATGTAGTTTTCGAACTCTACTGTCCAGTATTCCCTGAATTTCCTCTTTAGATCCTCATGCGCCCGCCTGTGTAGTTCAGCGTCTATCCTCGGGGACTTCTCCGCATCAACCCATATTGTCCTTCCCATGCTTGACTTTACTATTCTCCCATTAACCGCAACTATTTCTCCGCTCTTAATCGTGTACGCCGCATTCATGAATGCCCTTCTAACCTCCATGTAATCCTTTGATGGATCAATTCTTTTTGGATCTATGTTGTATATTGCTATGTCAGCGTCTGCTCCAACTCCGAGATGGCCCTTCCATTTTAGGCCTAATGCCCCAGCCTGTCCAGCTCTCGTTATTATGGCTATCTCACTGAATGTGTATTCTCTGTCTATGCTCGGCAGGAGCGATCTACAAGCCGCCTTGCTATTTATCCTCTTTAGGGTCTTCTCCCTAGCCTCTGCACTCATGAGCCACGAGATTATCCTCGGGTATGTCGTGAATGGAGCTCCATTCGGATGGTCAGTCGTCAAGTATATCCTCCATGGATCATCGATTAGGAGGGCTAATTCAAGTCCAATCGACCACATAACGGCGTGAACGTAGCTTTTACGTCTATATCTGAATGGGACTATTCCGCTTCCAGTCTCTGTTTCAACATCATGGTTTATCCACTTGTTTCCGCTTAGCTCATAAAGCGTGTATTGCCACGGCCCGTCAGCCGTCATGGTTGTGGTGTCAGTGAATACTACCTGTCCCATATCCAATGTGACGTGGCGGCTTCGATTCACGTATTTGGATATCTCCTCTGCCCCAGACCTTAATGTCGTCCAATCATCCCCCTTAAATGCGCTGAATTGACAGTGCGTAATGTGTATTATTGGTTCATCCTTCTCAGCTAGGTCTCTGACGCAGTCCATGGTCTCGATTGTCGTAGCGTAGTTTCCAGGCTGGCCTAGACGGTTTGTGTGGACATGGATTGTATGTGGGAGGTCTAGGAGAATGTTTATTCTGCATAGTCCACGTATTATCTCTCTGGGCGTCACGTTGAAGTTTGGAACTGGATCATCTAGATCCTTCACGTTTCTTCCATATCCCCAAGCTTCAATTCCTCCCGGATTAACTATCTTTATTGCGTATCCCTTAGTGGCTGAGATCATCCATGCTACGTGAGCCGCACACTCCTCTATCTCATCTCTGCTCAAATATTCAAGTGTGAACCACCAGTCTCCTAGCAGCGGATAAGTCGCCTTATCAACTATAGGAGTGTCATCCAATTCTTCATGTGTATGTCTCGCTTCAAGCGGAGGCATTGATGGATTACAGAGCATTGTGTATCCCATTCTGGCGTATCTATATCCAGTAGTGAAGGTCGATGGTATTGAGCGGCCTACACCTGAGCGGGTAACTCTAGTCTTAGCCTCAAAGTCAACAGCGTGGTCTTCAGGCCTTAATAATCTGCCAGCGTTGACCTCCGAGCCTGCTATGTGCGCGTGTATATCTATTCCGCCTGGCATAACAAGCATTCCAGACGCATCTATAACCTTGGTTTCTCCACCATGTGCCTCCTCAACTATCTTTCCGCCGTCAACTATTATGTCCATTACTTCCCCGTCGATCCCATTTAATGGGTCATATACACATCCATTCCTTATTAGAAGTGGCATTTAGGCTCCATCCGCTTATGGGCGGAATCAACGATTTTAAAGAATAATCCAAAAACTCAGCATATAACACTTTTGAGTTGTATGTTCGACTTCGCCTAATTCTTAGGCCCATTTACCTCGCATGTAAGGCTATCCTCTCCATCTCGTTGCGTCTCTGAACTGCGTAGCTCTGCGGGGACTTATTCGCGGCGGCTATTATCTCCTCAGCAAGGCACTCCTCGAAGGGCTTTGGATTGCTGAAGGCCGCTATTCTAGCTCCCTCACTGATGAACCTCAATGCGAGGTCAACTCTTCTCTGCGGGGAGATATCTACGGCCTGATGATAGACTATTCCTCCATAACTGATTCTAGTCGTATCCTCGCATGGAGCGGCATTCTCTATTGCCCTTACGAGGACCTGAAGAGGATTCTCCCCCGTCCTTAAATGGATTATCTCAAATGCGTTTCTTATGAACTTCAGCGCCCTAGCCTTCTTTCCAGCATTCTTTCCAGGCCTCATAAGGTTGTTAGCTAACCTCTCAACTATGTTGAGCCTAGACTTGTGGAATCTATGATGCTCATGTCTACCCATGGTATGCGGAACATGGATTGGCCTTAATGAAATGTAGTCTTTAAGGCCTGGATCTTTCACTTCAACGTCTAAGCTCCATTTTCCGAAGAGCTTGAATTCCGGCTCTTTACTCACTTGATTCAGCCCCGCAGACTGATAAAGATTGATCAGGATTATTTAAGGATTATGAAGGCTCCATTTGATATTTTATTATCTCGGCGAGTATGGCCTTCTCCGTGTGCAGCCTATTCTCCGCCTCATCCCACACTATCGATCTAGGTCCATCTATGACCTCATCCGTGACCTCCTCTCCCCTATGCGCTGGTAGGCAATGCATGAACAGGGCGTCGCTTGGAGCCGCATCTAAGAGTCTATTATTCACTTGATACTTCGGCAGGAAGACCCTCAGTCTCTCCTCGCGTTCAGCCTCATCCCCCATCGAAACGAACGTATCCGTGTATATTACATTTGCATCCTTCACTGCACTGAATGGATCCCGCAGCATCTCTATCTTCGATCCGGAATGCATAGAGTTCTTCTCTGCGAATCTAAGGGCCTCAGTTGAGGGCTCATACCCTTCTGGGCAGGCTATTGACAGGTCTAATCCCATCTTGCTGCATCCTATCAGTAGCGAGTTGCAGACGTTATTTCCATCCCCAATATATGCAACCTTCAATCCCCTCAGGTAGCCGAACTTCTCCAGCATGGTATAGAGGTCAGCCACTATCTGGCATGGATGATACATGTCTGAGAGGGCATTTATGACTGGTATATTGGCGTATCTAGCCATCTCAACTAGATCGCTATGCCTATATACCCTCGCGACTATAGCGTCTACATATCTGCTCAGCACCCTCGCAGTATCAGCGATGGTTTCTCCCCTTCCCAGCTGAGACTCCCTCCATCCGAGAATGATCGGATGGCCTCCGAGCTGATATATGGCGGCCTCAAAGGACACCCTAGTCCTCGTCGATGGCTTCTGGAAGAGCAGGACGATAGACTTGCCGGATAGTATATTCATCTCATCGGGATCAGCATTTCCCCTCTTGAATCTATCAGCGGCCATTAGGAAACCATTTATTTCGTCCGGCGTGTAATCCTGTAATGTGAGCAGGTCACGCTTCCTCAATTTTGATCATCAAATCTGTGAATTGAAATGGCATTATATTATATTTTTCACGGAAATGAATAAAAGGGGAGATTTTAAGGTTTTACGCTGGCATGAAGAAAGAACTTTAATTTCTAGGAATGTTCGAGGAGCCCAGTCATGAACGGAGTTAATGTGCGGTCGACGAGCCTTCGTCCGAGGCTATGACCAAGCGCGTCGGAATTGAGACAGTATTTGTAATAATAAACTCTAGGATTAGGGTTGATTATTATCCCGGAGGCAAACAGATAAGAGTGAAAGTTATAGCTGACAGAGAAACTGAGAGATAATTGGGGGAGAAGAAGTAACTCAACAAGTTAATGCTCTCTCCTTTGCTATTCAGAAAGGGATGACAGTGAAGGAGCTGGCTAAGGCTGATACGTGCTACGCTCCGCCAGTAAATGAGACTTGGGAGCCAATGATCCTAGCGGCTGAAGCAGCGATGAGAAAGCTCTGATAATTCTTTAAGGATGCTCTCTTTCTTTAATCATCGTGGTAATCATCTAGTGTTGCATCAGACTCCTCGACAAGTCCTTTCTTTTTTAGATGACTAAGGGCGGCTGAAACTTCCCATAGATGACAGTTAAGTTTTCTCCATATAGCCGAAAGGGGCAACGTTTTTCTCTCTTCTAAGAGCTTAAGAATTTCAGTCTCAAGATCCTCTAAGGAACGACACTTATATAGGTAGTAATGTGCTCCCTTAATAACTCCTTCTTCATCATTCAATGTAATGCTCATACAATCTCACATATAACTAGCAAGTTCCGATACTTATAACTTCATTAGACATTACCTTATAATTTAGAGATCGAACAAAACATCGATAATTTTATGTCACTAAGCGGTTGAAAGTGGGGGAAGAGGTGAAAACGACTTAGCCGCTTAAAAGCCTTATGTTTTCGATCATGACTAATTATTTATATTCTTCCATATTTTGTCATTATTTCTTTCACTTGATCTAGCGGAATAGCCCTTCTAATATGATAGTCTCTTCCGATCATAGTTTCTGCTTTAAACAGAGCATTCACAATAGCTTCCTCGGTTGCTTCTACCGTCGCCCTAAAGATTGGATTTAGAAAGATCTCATTCGTTTCGATCGCCTCTCTTCCTTGTCCCGTGTCCTTTTGAATACTCTCTATAAGCGGGTTAAGTTCTCTCTTTGATGTTGAGAATGCTATAATAAAGTCTCCGCTACTGGAGGATCCATAAGAGCCTGTTCTAGCTACTCCTAACATGGCTCTCTTTGCAATCTTCCAAAGTTGCCGTGAAGTTAGATTTAAATCGGTAGCGACGACGATTATTATGGAGTTTGATCGTTGTTTTCCTCGGGGTTTAACATCCGAAAGCTCCATACCAACGGGGACACCGTCAATTCTCAAATCTTCACGTCTCCCAAAATTTAGTTGAACCAAAACTCCTAGGCTAAACTCGTTCGTAACTCTCGAGGACGTTCCTATGCCTCCTTTAAATTCAAAACCTGACATGGGCGTTCCACCGCCTACATTTCCTTCTTTGACGGATCCCATTCCATCTTGGCTGTAAGCCTTCCTTAGAGCCTCAAAGACATGCTTTTTCCTTACATGACGGCCTATTGAATCGTTCAAGTAGGATCCATTAGTTTCGCCTACAACTGGATTTATAGACATGGCTTCTACATTCATAACCTCATACATATAATCAATTAAGGCGTCGGCGACTATCCACGTGTTTAAAGTATCCGTAAGTAGAATAGGTGTCTCGATAACTCCCATGTGACTTACCTGAAGCAGCCCCACTGCTTTTCCATAAGCGTTATATGCGTAGACTGCTGCTCTAACCTTGTTTTCGTAAACATTGCCTTGGTGAGGGGCAATAGCAGTAACTCCAGCTCTTATAGGCCCTTTTCCTATTACAAGAGGCCCCTCACCTTCAATAATTGTTGAATGACCAACTCCCACTCCTTCGACATCCGTTATGGCATTATATCTTCCCGGTTTCATCACGCCTATCTTTATACCCATATCTCTTGCTCTAATCCTCTTTCCCAACTCTTTCCTACTCCATTTTTGTAAGTTCTGACCTTACAAAATAACTTGAAATCATTATTAGATTGTTTAGCATAAATGCCGCATTGCATGAATTAACGTTTTTTATCCTCAACCGCCTCGAATCCCTCCTCAATTTGAAATTCACTTTGTGGAATGTTTAGTTTTTGTCCGCCTCTTCTTTTTATCTGGTTCGTATCCTTCGCTCTGTTGCTTACAGATTTATGAGTATATTGTAGATGGGCGTCTTCATCATGAGTTCTCTAGCAATATTCTTCAGTCTTCGCTATGCAAGACTCTCCGAATCTTCTCTTGAATGTTGGATATGCTGCCTCAACAATCCATCTTTCCCAGTAGCCCATGAGCCTAGACATTCATGTCTCTCAAGAAAAACGAGGCTGAGGAAGAGTTCACTCCACATGATAAGCCACTCACTTAACTACTCTACAAAGCAAAGAGCTAGTATTGTGATGCGTCAGATTTATATCTGCAAATGTCTCACCATGAATCGTGTGATCGACCTTTGAAGCTTGGATTGCCGAGACTTCCACTTCTGATATTCCTCCTGATCGTCTGCATCTCTCTAATTTTAGGTTTCAGCATAATCTACTTTACCGTTGCAACAAATAGAAGGGGAGACTATCTCAGCTTAAATAATGACGTTTTATCGGTGAACTTTCCAATCAACTGGTTCGCGTTAACCTGGGAGTCCTCAAATAGATCTTTAGGCGGGAAAGTCTTCAGTCTAATAATCTTTCCTCCCGATAAATTCTCGGCTATTTCCATCCAAGTATATGATAAAGTAGCTACTGAGAGATTCTTTATTGAGGGAAAACTCAGCGATCCCGCGGCCATAGCCTATCAGGACGCCCAGCGATTCTTCGATTGGATCCTCGAAAAGAATGAGAATGCATCTGTAATCTCGATCGTTAATGGCACCGCATATGCGGGAGCATCAAGGAATATAGCGAGATACTCGAAGATAATCATTAGGAATGGATTTAAGTCTTCAGATGGAAAGTATTACAATATGAGTTGTATAGTGCTCTCCTTTATAAATGAGGATAATCTTGTTCGCATCGCATTTTGGGGGAAGCAGGAAGATTATGAGGATACATTTGAAGTTTTTCAGAGAATATTAAGTGACTTAGTGGTGAAGGGTTATGGAGGGAAGTGAGAGGCAGGAAGCATCAAAGGGCGATGTTCTAAACAGTCTGATCGGAGGGATCATATGCTTCTTTACGATGATGATACTTCCCGGCATAATGGACATGCTTTTCAGGCAGATCTTGGTCTTCTTGGGCATTATAGGTGTTATGGCCTTCGACTCATTTAGGATCGCGCATGCAATAATCTTCTTTGGAATTACATATCTGATATGTGGCTTCTTAGGGGGACTTTACACCGGCTATAAAGTTGAGGCGAGATTAAACCTCTTCCTTTTCATCACGGCCTCCATCGGATTCGTATTCCTTGTCATACTATTATATTATTTGGGGCATCTAACCCTACCCAACGTATACGTCGATGTTATTATCCCGGCTCTCGCGGGAAGCTTTATCGGCGTATATCTTGGGGGCTATACGATCATCTGGCCGTATAGGCATGAGGAGGAAACGTCAACATCCAACATCAATTTAGATCTTGGCAGCGGAAAAACTGAGGAATAAGTTTGCCTGTTACCATCTAGCGATGTAGAGAGAAGGAATATATATTGTGGAGAATGTGATGAAGGCTTATTTTCGCCTCTGCATCATTATGAAGCCTAGGAGGCAGCTATCACTACGACGGCTACTCCCGCCATTGTTAGGCTTACTGGCATCCCTCCTCCATCAGCTATCGGCGATAACTTAGCCTTCGGAGAAGTTATCTCTGCAAGCTGCGGTGGCAGGACGACGATTCCAAGGCCGTCTACTCCGTGAGAAGGATTCTGCGGGATAAGAGGTCTCTGTATCGATTGAATTGCAACTCCCTTATTCGTTCTTATCCGATGGAGAAGGAATCATTCTTGATCGCAATTGGCACATCATCCATCATTACTTACGTATCTTCATAAGCAAAGACATATACCTTCACAGTCAAGTTCGTTGCCAGAAAATGTGCTCCTCATTCAGTCTGACAAAGAAAGTATTCAATCACCTTCCATTTGCCCAAGCCTATATATTAAGTTAGAGGCGGCAAAGTTAATAGTGTAAAGAGAATATCAGCTGCCAATTTAGATTTAGAAGCCGCGTAAGCGCTCCATAGCTCTTAAATATCCAATCAGCAGTTAATTGTGAAGCCTTTCAGTTCATCTCAAGATCCAGAGTGGCGCCGATTTAATTCCATAATAATGCTATTTTTGAAGGTAAGATCCTCAATTACGATTCTATCATCTTGAATCTCCTTATGAAGTAACGTGTCATGGGCTGATGAATTTTATCTTAAATTTTTGTGGATTTTATGGATAATCTTAATTGCTCTAAGGTGAAGGTTTGTATTGATGGGGGACCGTGCTTGAAGGGTGTGATTCTTCATGGAGGCCATGGAACTAGGCTTCGTCCATTAACGCATACTGGTCCAAAGCAGCTGATCCCCGTAGCGAATAAGCCTATCTCGCAGTATGTATTGGAGGATCTGAGGGATTCTGGAATTAGGGATATCGCGATAATTCTTGGGGATATATATCCCGAGAAGGTGAAGGAGTATTATGGGGATGGATCTAAATTCGGAGTGAATATCACTTATATTTATCAGGGTGAGCCTAAAGGGATAGCTCATGCCGTAAGCTTATGCGAGAGCTTCGTAGATGATGAATTTGTCGTCTACCTTGGAGATAACATCCTCAAAGGCGGAATATCTAGGTATGTGAAGGAATTCTCTAAGTCAGATCTAGATGCCATGATCCTGCTATGTAAGGTTCCCAGACCGGAACTTTTTGGAGTTGCGAAATTCGATGAGAATGGCAGGCTTGTGGGGCTTATTGAAAAGCCTAAGAAGCCGCCTAGCCCCTACGCATTAACTGGCATATACTTCTTTAGGCCAGCGATATTCGATGTAATTAGAAAGTTGAAGCCCTCATGGAGGGGAGAACTTGAGATTACAGAGGCAATTCACAACCTGCTCGTTGAAGGCTATAAAGTAGAGCATAGAACGGTGAGTGGATGGTGGAAGGATACCGGAACACCTGAGGATATTCTCGAGGCGAATAGGCTGATCCTCGATGAAATGAAGCCGCACATAAACGGCGTAATTGAAGATTCATCCTCAATACAGGGCAGGGTCTCCGTAGGCTCTGGAACAATAATTAAGAGGGGAGCGCTGATTAGGGGTCCCGTAATAATTGGGAAGAATTCTAGAATTGAGAGTGACGTGTACATTGGGCCTTTCACGAGCATAGGAGATAATGTCGTGGTGAAGAGCGGCGAGATAGAGAATAGCATAGTCATGGATGGATGTGTAATAAACATTAATGATAGGATAATAGATAGTTTGATTGGGCCGAACGCCAAGATCATACTTGGTGAGGAATCAAAGCCTAGTGGAAGAAGATTCATAATAGGAGAGTCCTCTCGAATAATCTTATAGGTTATGTTGTGATCGATATGATAGCCCTCGTGACGGGCGACGCTGGATTCATAGGAAGTAACATGAAGGAATTTCTGATAAGAAGGAATGTTGATGTCATAGGATTTTCGAGGAGGAATGGACATGACATATTCGACATGTCTGATCTGAGAAGAGCAGTGAAACAGAGCGATATAGTCTATCACTTCGCCGCTGAGGCTAAGCCCGGAGAGAGCGTTCTAAATCCGAAATATACAGTTGAAGTTAACATTAGGGGCTCTCTCAATGTTCTTGAGGCATGCAGAGAATTCAATGTTCCCCTAATATATCCGAGTAGCTGCGAGATATATGGAGACTCGAAAGTTCCAATAAGAGAGGATTTTCCGTTGAAGCCTCCAAATCCATATGCAGCCTCAAAAGCCGCGATAGATAGGCTGTGCTACACATATTATAAATGTTATGGGCTGGACGTTAAGATCGTGCGGCTCTTTAACCCCTATGGCCCCCATCAACAACTCAACAAGATAATACCGACATTCTATTTTGAGGCCATAAAAAATAAGCCGATAACGGTCTATGGAGATGGGACGGACACCAGAGATTACGTGTACATCAGCGATATAGTATGGGGCTTATGGTTAGCCAGAGACCTTCCAGCAGGGGAGGCCATTAATCTGGCAACTGGAAGGGCGACGACGAATCTTGAGGTTGCAAAGCTAATAAAGAGTCTAACAAACAGCAAGTCAAAGATAATATTCGTTGATTATCCAAAGGCCTTTGGGGGGATAAGGAATCAGGTAGGCTCCTATGAGAAGGCGGAGAGGCTGATCGGATGGAGACCGAAGATAAGCCTAGAAGAGGGCTTAAAGAAGACCTTAAAGTGGCTTAGTGAGATAAGCAGGGAGAATGGATGAGATTGGATGAGAAGGAATTGCGAGATGAAATATTTGAGGCGATAAGAAGGATATTTGATCTCCGCTCAAAAGAGGAGAGGTTTACTCCTGGAGTCGATCTGGTTCGATATGCAGGTGCGGTTATAGATGAGAATGAAGTAAGGAATATGGTGAATGCAATTCTTGACGGCTGGTTCGGAATCTCAAAGTATGCAAGGAGATTCCAGATTGAATTTTCAAGGTTCCTTGGAGTGAAGAATACCATAATAACCAATTCTGGCTCATCAGCGAATCTCTTGGCTATATCGGCACTATCATCCAAGCGGCTTGGCGATAACAGACTTAAGCCCGGAGATGAAGTTATAACTCCCGCATTGACGTTTCCAACAACTCTCAACCCAATAATACAGAATGGCCTAATTCCAGTCTTCTTAGATGTCGATCCTGAAACCTATAATGTTAGGGCTGAGGAAGTCGAGGATGCACTTTCCGATAAAACAAGGGCAATAGTGATACCGCACACGCTTGGAAATCCAAATGAGATGGATGTTCTCTGCGATCTTTCGGAGGATCACGGCCTCTATCTGATAGAGGATGCATGTGACGCTTTGGGTTCAAAGTATGACGGCAGATATGTAGGCTCATTTGGGGAGTTCGGAACCTTCAGTTTCTATCCGGCTCATCAAATAACGATGGGGGAGGGAGGGGCTCTCGTGACGAATGATGAGAGACTAGCTGAGATAGCGTTATCCCTTAGGGATTGGGGGAGGGCATGCGTAATGCCAATATGCAACCCTATGAGGTGCCCGGATAGGGAATGTCCAAAGGCTGCATATGTTAAGAAAAAGAGAAATCCGTATGGGCTTCCAGATGACTATGATAAGCGATACACATATGTGGAGATAGGCTATAACTTTAAGCCGACTGAGATACAAGCGGCGATGGGTCTCGCCCAGCTTGAGAAGCTACCGAGATTCATTGAGGCTAGAAGAAGGAACTTTAAGATTCTCTATGATAGATTTTTGGAGTATGAGGAATTCTTTATTCTTCCACGATGGCTGCCCAAGAGCGAGCCGTGCTGGTTTGCATTTCCATTAACGATCAGAGAAGACGCTCCCTTCACTCGAAAAAGCCTCTTTGAATGGCTTACGAAGCATAGAGTTGAGGTAAAGATGATATTTGCGGGAAATATTCTCAGGCATCCCGCCTATAAGGGCATTCGTTGTCGAGTAGCCGGAGACCTGAAGAACTGCGACTACATCATGTGGAACTCGTTCTTCCTAGGCGTTTATCCTGGACTCACGGATGAGAAGATAAGTTATATGCTCGACGTTATTGAGGGATTCCTCCGTGAAAACTCTTAATGAGGGAGAACCATGCGGATATTAGTTACTGGAGGATTAGGATTCATAGGCACGAACTTCATAAGATATATGCTCTCCAGAGACCGAGAAGTTGAGATAACGAATATCGATAAGGTTGGAGCGGGATCGAACCTCGAAAATCTCGAGGATCTTAATGGTCAAGCTAACTACAGATTCATTAGAGGAGACATCTCAGATTTGAAGTTAATGGCTGAGGCCGTTAAGGATGTAGATGCCATAGTTAACTTTGCGGCTGAGACTCATGTCGATAGGAGCATAAGAGAGCCGAGGCCATTCATTCAAAGCAATATTTTAGGCGTATTCACGATTCTTGAGGCTATGCGCAAATATAATCGTGATGCTTGCCTAGTGCATGTCTCAACCGATGAGGTTTACGGCGAGATTCAGAGAGGCTCATTCAAGGAGTCAGATAGACTGAACCCATCTAATCCATACTCTGCATCGAAAGCATCGGCTGATATGCTCTGTCTGGCATATCATAAAACATACAATTTGAATGTGAAGATAACAAGATGCACAAACAATTTTGGCCCCTACCAGTTCCCCGAGAAGCTTATACCAAAGACCATAATTAGGGCTATTAAAAACCTTAAGGTTCCAATTTACGGAACTGGAAAGAACGTTAGAGACTGGATTTACGTGCTTGATCACTGCGAGGCGATACGCTTAGTTCTTGAGAATGGAAGATCCGGAGAAATCTACAATATTTCATCCGGGAATGAACTGGAGAATATAGAGGTTGTAAGGATGATCCTGAGGCATCTCGGTAAAGATGATGACATAATATTCTTCGTAGAGGATAGGCCTGGTCATGACCTGAGGTATAGCCTAGACTCATCCAAGATACGATCTGAGCTTGGCTGGAGGCCCCTGCATGATTTTTCCTCTGCATTAAAAGAGACTGTCGAATGGTATTTGAGGAATGAGTCTTGGTGGAGACCTCTGGCAACGAAGGAGATTCTGCATCCAACACCCTGGAAACTTAACCTGCAATAGACATGCATTATCTTGATAGGAGGTGATTGAAAAGAAAAACCTATATTTAGGAGCATCTGGATATTTTTCCAGCAACTCATAGTGTCACGCTTACACTTAAAATCGATAGGCCGCTAATGGAATATGCGATTAGGTGAAGAACTTGAGCGAAGAAGAACGCTTAGAAAGACTTGAGGAGTGGACTCCACGCACGAGGCTAGGACGCCTCGTTCAGCAGGGGAAGATCTCATCGATAGAGGAGATCTTCGCTGAAGGATTGAAGATAAGGGAGCCTGAAATAGTCGATATGCTCCTTCCGGATATTCAGGAGGAGGTCATCCATATAGGCATTGTTCAGAAGCAAACTGATGCGGGTGAGAAGACTAGATTTAAAGCGATAGTAGCGATCGGCAATGGTAATGGATATGTGGGCTTAGGCTCCGGTAAGGCTGATCAAGTCCGCACAGCCATAGAGAAGGCCGCAAAGGATGCGAGGCTAAATATAACATTGGTTAGAAGGGGATGTGGAAGCTGGGAGTGTGGATGCGGACAGCCGCATTCTCTGCCGTTTGAGATCTCCGGTAAATCCGGATCCGTCGTGATTAAGATCATTCCTGGACCTAGAGGCTTAGGTTTAGTTGCAAGCGAGGTTGCGAAGGTCATATTGAGGCTTGCTGGAATAAAGGACTGCTGGACGAGAAGTTACGGTCAGACTAGGACTGTTCCATCCTTCGCTTATGCCCTATATAATGCGCTTAAGAGAACCTATGAGATTGTGACTCCCATGGATTGGGTGTGATGGTTAAGATGGAGAAAGGCAGGAAGTGCTTGGCTGTCGTTAGGATTCGAGGCACCGTTAATGTAAGGAAGGAGGTAGAGGATACATTAAGGATGCTCAATCTCCAACGTAACTGTCACGCGACGCTTATAGATGACAGACCTTCATATCTTGGAATGTTAAGGAAAGTCCAGAATTATGTAACTTGGGGCGAAGCCTCAAAGGAGACCATAAGTCTCCTCTTAAGGAAGAGGGGCAGAACCGTAGGAAATAAAAGGATCACGGATGAATATGCAAAGAGGATCGGATACGAATCAATCGATGAAATTGCAGATGCACTATTCAATTTGAAGGTTAAGCTAAAGGATCTTCCGGGCGTCAAACCCGTATTTCGTCTACACCCGCCCAGAAAGGGATTTAAGGGATCAATAAAGAAGAGCTATAGCGTTGGAGGGGAGACGGGCTATCGCGGAGAAGCAATAAATGAGCTCATTCGAAGAATGGCTTAGATAAGATTTGCTGGGGGGAGTGAATTGCCGCATAAGCTCAGAAAGATCAGGAAGTTACGTGGATCAAGAACATGCGGGTATGGAAGGGTCGGTCAGCATAGAGGGAGTGGAAGTAAGGGCAGAAGGAAGGCTGGCAGACATAAACATGGATGGAGCTACGTGCTGAGATATGAGCCGGATTACTTTAAGAAGAAGAAATTGAAGCCTCTGAGGGACAAGTCGGAGATTAAGACTATCAATCTAGACGAGCTTGAGGAGCTAGCATATCAGATAGCTCAAGGAGGTAAGGAGAAAGTCGTATTGGACTTGGATAGTATGGGCTATGATAAGCTCCTAGGATCCGGCAGGATAACGATTCCGGTCTCGGTTAAGGTATCCGCTTGTTCAGAGGCTGCCCAGAAGAAGATAGAAGCTGCAGGCGGAGAGATTTTAAGTGAAAACCTAAAAGAATAGATGTGTAACAAATGATTGCATGTTGAGGGAGGCTCTTGGCTGGGAGATTCCTTAGGGCATTCGAGCCGCTCATAAAGATTATGCCTGAAGTTAGAAGCCCAAGGAGGAAGGTTAATTTTAATGAGAGAGTCTTCTGGACTGCTCTCGGCCTGATAATATACTTCGTCATGAGCGAAGTTCCACTTTATGGGATAGGAGGCATTGGAGGGGACAGCCTAGTATATTACAGGGTGATCTTCGCGTCTAGACGAGGAACCCTAATGGAGCTCGGAATAGGCCCAATAGTAACCGCTGGACTGATATTACAGATGCTCGCAGGCTCAAAGCTGATCGAAGTTGACTTCTCAAACCCCGATGACCGAGCTCTATTCACGGGTGCGAGTAAGGTGCTCTCAATGATCATGACAGCCTTTGAGGCCTCAGCTTATATAATAAGCGGCATATTCGGCAGATTAAGCCTTACGCAGTCCATTATAATCTTTATTCAGCTGCTCATAGCCGGATTAATAATTATCCTTTTGGATGAGATGATACAGAAGGGCTGGGGAATAGGAAGCGGAATAAGCCTCTTCATCCTAGGCGGCGTTGCACAAAGGATAATGATAAACTGCTTCTCAGTAATGCCCGTTGGAGGGGGAACCGAACCGGTGAGGGCATACGGGATCGTGCCGGCACTTATACAGGCTGCGATTTCAGGCGGAGACTTTAGTCACCTCATCCTAAGCAAGGTTGGATATCCAAGTATTATAGGATTAATCACGACTATAGGGGTCTTCCTATTCGTCCTGTATGCCCAGGGAGTTAGGGTTGAACTTCCAATAGCTCATGCTCGCTTCCGGGGCTTCAGAGGCAGATATCCAATAAGTCTACTCTACGTCTCAAACCTGCCCGTCATATTCGCCTCAGCCCTATTCGGCAACATATACATGTGGTCACAGTTCTTATGGAGCAGATATGGAGAGAGCTCATGGGCTCCATACATAAGCTTCTTAGGAAACTTCACTTACGAGAATGGAAGGTTGATCCCCGTAGGCGGATTAGCATATTATGTGATTTCGCCCACACGAGGCTTCATAGATGTAATTGGTAATCCGGTGCGATACTTGATCTACGCGGTCATCTTCGTAGTGTTCTGTGTGATCTTCTCGGCCATATGGCTGGAGGTTGGAGGTTTAGATCCGAGATCAATCGCCAAGCAGCTTGTTGATTCTGGAATGCAGATCCCCGGATTTAGAAGATCTGAGAGGCCAATAGAGGTTATTCTGAAGCGCTATATCCCAGCAGTTACGATTCTCGGCGGATTAATAGTTGGATTATTGGCTGTAGTCGCTGATTTCTTCGGCGCCTACGGAACTGGAACGGGCATCCTACTCTCAGTCAGCATAGTCTATCAATACTATCAGCAGATAATGAGGGAGAGGCTAGAAGAGTTATATCCTGGACTTAGAAGGTTCCTGGGAGGATGAGAATATGGTCGATAACGTATTCATGTATGCGGTGGTCGTCTTCTTGACGTCCCTTGCGATCTCCTTCGTTTCAATGGGAATTCAGCAGAGGGTAATAAGTCGGGAGCAGATTATTGAGTGGCAAAAGGAGATTAATGCATGGAATGAGGAGAAGAAGATTGCAACGAAGCTCGGCGATAAGAAGCTCCT